>JANMYG010000578.1:0-8188 GCA_031381865.1 Betaproteobacteria bacterium
TCGAACAACTCGGGCACGATGCCCTCCACGCCTTCGAGCGTGTCGGCGATCGCGCGCGGCTGCTCGAAGATCTCCTTCTGCATGTAGTGCCGGTAGGGGCCCAGTTCGGCGGCGCCGCTGTGCGCCAGCACGGTCTTGACAGGGCGCTGCGCCGCAGCCACGGCCTTGTGCGCCTTGTCGACCAGCCAGTACTTGCCCAACTGGACGTCCACCACGTCGCCTTCGTCCAGGTAGACGATCTGGTCCGTCACGCCGGCCAGGGCCATCGCGTCGCTGGCCAGGAAATGCTCCTGGCCGTCCTTGCCCACGCCCAGGATCAGCGGCGAGCCGGCACGCGCGCCGATCATGCGCTGGGGCTCGTCCTTGCAGAACACGGCAATGGCATAAGCGCCGTGCAACTGGTCCACCGCCTGCTGGACCGCCTCGAAGATGTCGCCGTCGTACAGGCTGTCGATCAGGTGGCAGATCACCTCGGTGTCGGTCTGGCTCAGGAAGACATAACCACGGGCCTTTAGCGCGGCGCGCAACGCGTCATGGTTCTCAATGATGCCGTTGTGCACCACCGCGACGCGGCCCGGCCGGCTCGACGGGTCCGCGCCCGGGCCATGGCTGAAGTGCGGGTGGGCGTTGTGCACTGCGGGCGCGCCGTGGGTGGCCCAACGCGTGTGCGCGATGCCGGTCAGCCCTTCGAGCCTGGTGCTGGCGACCTGCTCCACCAGTTCGGCCACGCGTGAGGTGCTGCGCGCACGTTTCAGGCCACCGGCATGTACCGCAACACCACACGAGTCGTAACCGCGGTACTCCAGCCGCTGCAGCCCCTGCACCAGGATAGGAACGATGTTGCGGGTAGAAACGGCGCCAACAATGCCACACATAAATCATTCTCCTGAAATGGGTGGCGCGATGGTATGCCGAACACATAGAAATTATTTGCCTAATTTGTCACGTTTGTGGATCAAAGTTTCATAACGAAATTCCGTCGACGTTTTATTTCAAATAACATGACGACATGGAACAAATTGATGTAGACGAGATCGACTTGCAACTGCTGGACCAACTTCAGCGGGACGCATCCCTGAGCAACCTCGAACTCGCCGAGCGGGTGCACACCTCGCCGCCGACCTGCCTGCGGCGCGTCAAGCGGCTGCGCGAAGCCGGTTTGATCGAACGCCAGATCGCCGTGTTGTCGCAGGACAAGCTCGCCCCGGTGCTGGGCCACGGCTTGTGCGCGATCGTCGAGATCGTGCTCGACCGCCAGGGGATCGAATGGCTCGACGCGTTCGAGCAGCGCGTCGCGCAGGACCGCGCGGTGCAACAGTGTTACCGCGTCTCGCCGGGCCCGGACTTCGTGCTTGTGGTGCAGACGCTCGACATGCCGGGTTACCAGGAACTGGCGCAGCGGCTGTTCACCGGCGACGCCAACGTGCGCAACGTGAAGGCTTTCTTCAGCCTCAAGCGCAGCAAATTCGGCGCCGAACTGCCTATGCGCCGGCACCCTGCGCCAGCGGCAGCGTCAGGCTGATTTCGCAGCCGGGAGCGAGGTCGCCGCGCGCCCGGATGGTGCCACCATGGCGCTCCACGATCTGGCGCGCCAGCGCCAGCCCGACGCCAATGCCGTCGAACTCCCGCGGACTGTGCAGCCGCTGGAACACCCGAAAAAGCCGGTCCTGAAACCGCGGATCGAAGCCCACACCGTTGTCGCGCAGCCGCAATTCGCAGTGGCCGTCGCCACTGCGGGCCCAGGAAATTTCAACCGTGGGTTGCGGGCAATCGACCGTGAACTTGAGGGCGTTGGACAACAACCGTGTCAGCACCTGTCCCAGCAGCGCGATGTCGCCGCGCACCGTGGGCAGGTCGGGCGCGATACGCCACCTGATCTGGCGCCCCATCGCGTCGCGATCGGCCTGGTGGCACAGGTCGGACACCAGCCGCTGCAGGTCCACGTCGGTGACCTGCAGTTCGGCGCGGCCGACTTTGGACAACTCGAGCAGCCCGTCCATCAGCCGGCCCATGTGGCTTGCGGCACCCGACGCGGTGTTCAGGTGGGCGGTTATGGCCGGGTCGATCCCGTCGCCGATGTCCTCCCGGATGACCTTCAGGTACGACACCACATGCCGCAACGACGCCCGCAGGTCGTGCGAGACCGAATAGGTGAAGTCCTCGATCGCCAGCCGCGACTGCGCGAGCTCGCGCTGCAGCTGCTCGATCTGCCGGTGGGCAAGCTCCAGTTCCGTCTCCGCGACGCTCATCAAAGTACTTTCGCGCTGCGCGCTGCGGTGCGAGCGAGCTTGGGGCGGCCCGGCGCGGCGCTCATTTCGCCGGGCGCCTCCAGCCCGCGATGGTGGCCTGTTTGCCGCGCGCGACACTCAGGGCGCCGGGCGGCGTGTCCTTGGTGATGGTGGAGCCGCCGCCGATGGTGCCACCGGCACCGATGGTGACCGGGGCCACCAGCACGCAATTGCTGCCCACATGCACATCGGCCTCGATCACCGTGCGGTGCTTGTGGGCGCCATCGTAGTTGGCCGTGATGCTGCCGGCGCCGTAGTTCACGCGCTCGCCCACCGTGGCGTCGCCCAGGTAGGCCAGATGGTTGGCCTTGGCGCCGCGGGCCAGGGTGGAGTTCTTGACTTCGACAAAATTGCCGATATGCACCTGCGGGCCCAGCACCGCGCCCGGCCGCAGGCGCGCAAACGGGCCCACGAGCGCGCCCTCGCCGACCGTCACGCCGCCCTGCTCGCCGTCGATGTGGGTAAAGGGATGGATCACTGCGCCGGCGGCGATGGTGGCGTTGGCAATCACGCAATTGGCGCCGATGCGCACGTCGTCACCCAGCGACACGCTGCCTTCGAAAACGCAGTTGACGTCGATCGCCACGTCCTGGCCGCAACGCAGGTCGCCGCGCACGTCGAACCGTGCCGGGTCCACGATGCGCACCCCCTGCTCCATGAGCTGCCTGGCCAGCCGCTGCTGGAACGCCCGCTCGAGCTCGGCCAGCTGCAGCGGGCTGTTGACACCGGCCACCTGGACCGGGTCGGTGATCTTGTGGGCCAGCACCGCCACGCCGTCGGACACCGCGAACTTGACGATGTCGGTCAGGTAGTACTCGTTTTGCGCGTTCCTGTTGTCCAGGCGCGCCAGCCAGCCCTTGAGCAGCCGCGCCGGCACGGCCATGATGCCGCTGTAGATTTCGCGGATGCGCAGCTGCTCTGCGCTGGCGTCCTTTTGTTCCACGATCGCCTGCACCGCGCTGCCGCCCTCGCCCGGAGCGGCCCGCACGATCCGGCCATAACCCGCGGGGTCGGCCAACTCGAGCGTGAGCAATGCCAGGCGGGACCCGGCGCACAGCGCGATCAGGTCGCGCAATGTCTGCACCTCGGTCAAGGGGACATCGCCGCTGAGCACCACCACGATGCCGTCGTCCGGCAAAACCGGAACCGCCTGCTGCACCGCGTGGCCGGTGCCGAGCTGCGGCTGCTGGCGCACGAACTGCAGCGCCATGGCCGGCGCGGCGCCGGCCGGTGGCAAACATGCCGCCTCAACGGCCTCGGCGCCGTGGCCGGTGATCAACACGGCGCCGCGCGCCCCGAGCGCGGCAGCGGTTGCCAGCACATGGTGCACCAGTGCGCGGCCGGCCAATGGATGCAATACTTTGGGCAGTTTGCTTTTCATGCGGGTGCCCTTCCCCGCCGCCATGATGACCACGTCTACCGCTGCAATGCCTTGTGCCATGTCCGGGTCCCGTCCTTGGATTGTCTTCTGGTGCCGGATTATCGGCCTGCTCGCGGCGATCGTGGCGCTGACCCAGCTGCAGGCGTGCAGCGCGGTCAAGCTGGCCTACAACAATGTGCCCGAGGTGGCCTACTGGTGGATCGATGGTTACGCCGACCTCAACGAATCGCAGTCGCTCAAGGTGCGCGAAGAGCTGGCCCGGCTGCAGCAATGGCACCGCGCGACCGAGCTGCCGAAGGTCGCGGACCTGCTCCGCAAGATGCAGCAGCTGGCGCCCGGCGACACCACACCCGAACAGGTCTGCGGCCTGTACGCCGAGGTGCGCAACCGCATCGACGCGCTGGTGGCGCAGGCCGAGCCGGCCACCGTCGGCGTGGCGATGGGCCTGAGCGGCGCGCAACTGGCGCACATCGAAGCCAAGTTCGCCAAGACCAACGCCGAGTGGCGCGATGACTGGGCCGCCGGCACCCCGGCCGTGCGGCAGGAGAAGCGGCTGAAAGCGGCGGTCGAGCGCAGCGAACAGTTTTACGGAACGCTCGAAGAACGCCAGCTCGCCGTGCTGCGCCAGGCCGTGGCGCGATCGGAGTTCGACCCTCAGCTGAGTTTTGCCGAGCGGCTGCGCCGCCAGCAGGACATGCTGCAGACGCTGCGCCAGAACAGCCTTGCGGCGGCCGGCGCCCGGGCCAGCGTGACCCATGCCACCGCCGCGCTGCGCGCTTATCTGGAGCGCTCGCTCAACTCGCCCAACCCGGCCTACCGCAGCTACTCGGACAGGGCGACGCTCGAAAGCTGCCGGACCCTCGCGCAACTGCACAACAGCACCACGGCCGAGCAGCGCGAACGCGCCATCCGGCGGCTGGCGGCGTACGAACGCGACGCCAGGGAACTGGCCGGACAACGCTGAGTGCGCCGGCGCGGCGGTGCAACGGGGCGGCGCGGGTATGGTGGAGAATGGCCCATGCCGCCACCCAACGACCTGCAGGCCTTTGTCGCCGACGAGAACTTCGCTCCCATGGTGCGTGCGCTGGCAGCACGCGGCGATCTGCGCCGCTACCGCAAGGGAACCATCCTGATCCATGAAGGCGACGCCGGGGACGCCTTGTTCATCGTGCTGAGCGGCCAGGTCAAGGTGTTTTGCACCGATCCGAACGACAAGGAAATCACCTTCGGCGTGTTCGGTCCGGGCGACTATGTAGGCGAGATGGCGCTGGATGGCGGTCCGCGCTCGGCCAGTGTCATCACCCAGCAGCCCACGCTGGCGTCGGTCGTGAAACGCGCCACGCTGCTCGCATTTATTGCCGAACATCCCGAATTCGCGCTGGAGCTGCTGTCCAAGGTGATCCGGCGCCTGCGCCTTGCCACGCGCGACGCACGCAACCTGGCGTTCATCGACGTCTACGGGCGGCTGACCAGCCTGCTGCATGAGCTCGCGCCGCTGCAACCCGAGGGCGTGCAGCGCCGCACCGAACGCATCACGCACCAGGAACTCGCCAGCCGCGTCGGCTGCAGCCGCGAGATGGTGAGCCGCATCCTCAAAGACCTCGAGAGCGGGGGTTATATCCGGGTGGTCGACAAGCGCATCGCGCTGGTCGGCAAGTTGCCGCTGCGCTGGTAGTCGGTACCTTCAGCCGCCAAGTCGACGACCGCGGTTGGTGCATACGTCACAAAACCGGCGGGTCAGTTTCACCACCGCTGCCAGTGGCCCATGCCTAAGCTTGGCAGCACGCACTGAGAAGTTGCCGGCAACCGCGGGCCTGGTGCGTACAAGGGGTGTTTGTCATGAGCGATCTTCCGGGCGGCGGCACACTGCAACAAATTTCCGGCGGGCTCCGGGAACAACCAGACCAGGCGGAGTCCGCGGAGCTGGAACTGCTGCGCCTGGCGTTGAACCTGGTCGACTATGGCCTGGTGGTGGTGGACGTGGGCGCCGCGATGGTCCAGTTCGCCAACGCGCTCGGGCGCGACGCGCTGGAGGTCGCCGGTGGCGGACGCGGCAACACGCCGTGTGATACCGGCCTGTGCCTGGTGCGCGGGCGCGTGGTGCCGCGCCAGGTTGCCCATGCCCACCGGTTCCAGCGCGCGCTGGAGCGCACCCGTACCGGCCTGCGCGGCCTGTTGAGCCTGGGACTGGGAGAACAGGCCTGCGCGGTCGCCGTGTTGCCTTTGGCCGGGAAGCAGGCAACGCTGGACGATCTCCAGCCCCCAGGCGGCGCGACGCCGGACAGCCCCGCGCATGCCCTGCTGGTGTTCGCCAAGCAGCAGTTGTGTGACGATTCGACCATGGCGCTGTTCGCGCGTGAGCGCGGCCTGACCAACGCCGAGGCACAGGTGCTGGCGCAAGTCTGCCGCGGCCTGCGCCCGTCAGAGATCGCCAACCAGCACGGGGTGCAGATCTCCACCGTGCGCACGCAGCTGCGCGCGATCCGCATGAAGACGTGCAGCGAGACCATCCGCGAACTGGTCCAGAAGGTGTCGGTGCTGCCGCCGATGGCGCGTTATCTCTCGACCGGCAACGCCGGCACGGCATCCCGATGACGGCGGGTCAGTCCTGCAGTGCGGCCCACATCTCCTGGTCCCGCGCGGCGGTCCAGATGCGCGGGTTCTTGATGCCCTTGGCTTCGTCGAAGGCCCGGCTGACATCGAACGGAAGGCAGTGTTCGTAGATGAACACCTGGCCGAAGATCGGGTCCATGCTCTTGCGCGTATGCAGCATGGCCGCCTTGAGGTCCATGTTGGCGGCGGCGGCTTCGCGGCCGCAGCGAAACAGCGTCTCGACCCACAACTTCGTGTAGTCGAGCGCCTTGTCGACTTCGGCATTGCCTTTCATGGCCTCACCGCGCCCGGGCACGATGGCATCGGCGCGCAGCGCACGCAGCGCCTCCAGCGTGGCGGGCCACTCCTGCAGTTGCGCGTCGCCGGTGTAGACGCCCGCCTTGTATTCCACCAAGTCGCCGCTGAAAAGCACTTTTTCCTGCTCCACCCAGGCGATCGTGTCGCCGCGCGTATGGCCCGGGCCGGGATGCCAGATCTGCACCCGCACGCCGCCCAGGTCGAGCGTCAGTTTGCCCGGCACCTCGTTCCTGGTCGGGTCGCCGCCGCCGATCACCATCGTCGGCCAGGTCAGGCCCGGCACCGTCTCGGAGTTGCGAAACAGGCGCGGAAAACGCTCCATCTCGCTTTGCATGTCCTGCGCGCCGCGCTCCTGTATCAGCTCCAGCGTGCCCTGGCTGGCGATCACCTCGGTCGCGCCCTCGGCCACATAAGCGCTGGCGCCCAGCACGCGCACCGCGTGGTAGTGGGTCAGCAACACGTATTTGATCGGCTTGTCGCTGACGCCGCGGATCTTCACGATCAGGTCGCGCGCCATGGCGGGCGTGGCAGTGGCGTCGCTGACCAGGATGAACTTGTCGCCGATCACCACGCCCGAATTGGGGTCGCCCTCGGCGGTATAGGCCCAGCAATGCGCACTGAGTTGTTCGAAAGTGATCTTTTTGTCCTCCAGGTCGGCCTGGGAGGCGAAAGCTTTGGTGGCGGTCGGGGTGGACATGGGATTCTCCTGAAGGTGCCGCAATTTTAGCTTTCGGCCTCTGCTGTATTCCCCGAAGAAGACTGCCTCCCACAGCGTGGATCGCGGGTCAGGCCCGCAATGGCCACCAGACGGGCGCGCCGCTGGCAAGCGACCCGGTCAGGCGGGTGGTGGCAACGGTGGTGGTCGGCGGTTCCCACGCGTGTCGGCTACAGTGAATACATGTTCGACGCCCTGTTTCGCGCCTTCGAGTCCCGCGTGTCGTCCACGGCGCTACCGCCCGTGGGCGCCCCGCCGGCGGGTCTGCTGGCGTTCTACTGGCACTTCATCCGCCAGACCCGCGCACTGTTCTTCGCGATGCTGCTGAGTTGCCTGATGGTGGCACTTAGCGACACCGTCACGCCGGTGCTGATCGGCAAGCTGGTGGCTCTGATGACCGCCACCGACCGGCAGGCCGCATTACACGATGCCGGGCCGATGCTGCTGGGGATGCTGGTCTTCATGCTGGTGGTGCGCCCGCTGGTGCTGTTGTTCGACAGCCTGCTGCGTTTCAACGCCGTGATGCCGGGCCTGACGAGCATGGTGCGCTGGCAGAACCACTGGCACGTGGTGCGCCAGAGCTGGCCGTTCTTCCAGGACGACTTCGCCGGGCGCATCGCCAACCGCGTCATGCAGACCGGCAACGCCCTGCGTGAAAGCGCGGTGTCCGGTGTGCGCGCGGTCTGGTACATCCTGATCTACGGGCTGACCACCATCGTGCTGCTGTGGCGGGCCGACTGGCGTCTGGCGCTGCCGACCGTGTGCTGGTTTGCCGGTTATGTGCTGTTCCTGCGCTACTTCGTGCCGCGCATGCGCGACCTGGCCAAGAGCAGCTCCGAAGTGCGCTCGCGCGTGGTGGCCAGGGTGGTGGACACCTACACCAACATCCTCACG
>JANMYG010000591.1:0-7495 GCA_031381865.1 Betaproteobacteria bacterium
GCCGGAACCGTGGCCGTGACGACCGGCTCGGTCGCGGTTCCCGAGGCCTTGGCGGTGGCCAGGTCCGCTGCGCCGAACAGCAGCCCCAGGTCGGACGGGTTCATCGGCGCGGCTTGCATGCGCACCAGCACCTCGTCCGCCGCGGGTGCGGGCACGGGGATGCGTGCCAGCGAGAGTTCGAGTTCGCCGCTGCCCTTGATCAGGGAGCGGAGTTCCAGCATGGTGTCGGGGGTGGGGTTTGTCATCGGGTTGTCCTTTGGGTGTGGTGCGAAAAAAGGGGATGGTTCGGCGGGGCGTGCAGCGTGGTGTTTCAGCGCGCCGGCGTCAACACCAGCGTGCTGCGGGTATGGGCCGCAACATCCTGCGCGTCGAGCCACTGCCGCACATAACCGCCGGCGATGAAGGTCTTTGCCTGGTCGTTGTAGTGCGTGTCGAACAACACGCCGCTCTGGCCGACCGGGTTGATGCCGACCGACTTGCTGGCGTCGGCGAAGTCGATCACGCGCCGGGTCGACGGGCCGGTCGTCACGGCCCAGGGAGCGGGGCCGACGCTGCTGTACAGCGCATTCGGAATCTCGCGCCCGCCCGGTGCCGCGAACGGCCCGATGCTGAACAACTTGTCGAGCGGCTTTTGCTGGCCCAGCGGGTGGTTGTGGGTCAGTGTGTGGGCCCGGCCCCAGGTCCATTGCGCCGGGTCTTTGCCCAGCGTGTTTTGCAGGTGGTCGATGGTGGCGCGCCAGACCAGCTTCATGGTGTAGTCGCGGCTCTCTTTGGCGGGTGTGGCGCGGTCGTCCCACCACGGCGAATTCGGGTCGGCGGCCAGGCGCGGCAAGGCAAAGTCCAGCGTGCGGGTGCCCAGCAGGTTCTTGAACTGGACCGGGCCCATCTCGTCGGCCATGGCGCCGCGGGCCAGCGCAAACAACAGCTGGTTGAACACCGTGGGCGCCACCATGCCGACGGCATGGCTGCCGTCCCAGGCGGCGAGTTGGTCCAGCAAGGCGCGCTCGGCCGGCTCCGTCACCACCTCGCGCAGGACCGGCAGCAGCGATGCGAGCACGCGTGGCCCGTAACCAGTCTGCACATCGAGTTGCATCGCCTGGCTGAGCGCCACATCCGCTTTGCGGCTGTCGTCGCGCAGATGGCCCGTGATCCGCCGCACCCGCTCGGGCACGTGGTAGTAACCCGGCACCGGCACCCCGCTGGGTGGCTTAGGCTGGTGGTTGGCCGACGCGATGTAACCCCGCGACGGGTTTTCTTCCTGCGGGTTGTCGGTGAATGGGTGGTAACCCGGCTTGTCGGCCTCCGGCTTGCTGCCGTCGAGCACAAACACCGGGGTGACGCCGTCCGGGCGACGCGGCAGCTTGGCCGCCGCCCACCAGCCGATGTCGCCGGCGGCATTGGCCCACACCACATTGAGACCGGGTGCGTGGATCTTGCTGGAAGCGGCGCGCGCCAGGTCCAGCGTGTCGGCGCGGTTGAGCTGGTAGAAGGCGTCCAGGATCGGGTTCTCGGTCTCCAGGAAGGCCCACCACATCGCCACCGGGGTCTGGCCGAAGTTGTCGGGGAAGGCGTCCGTGATGATCGGTCCGTGCGGTGAGCGGCGAAACACCAGCTTCACGGGCCCGGCGCCCTTGACCGCAATGGTCTCTTCGCGCGCCTGCATGTCCACCCACTGGCCCTGGTGCCAGACCTGGTTGGGATTGGCCGGGTTGGTCTTTTCGGCGATCAGGTCGATGTCGTCGTTCTGGAACATCGTCATGCTCCAGCCGAAACGCTGGTTGTGGCCCAACAGGGCCAGCGGGATCAGCGCCATGTGGTGGCCGTACAGTTCCATGCCCGGGCTCGTCAAATGGGCTTCGTACCAGACCGCCGGCGCCGAGAAGCCGATATGCGGGTCGCCAGCGAGCAGCGGCTTGCCGCTGGCCGTTCGGCTACCCGATATGGCCCAGGCGTTGCTGCCCTCGAACGTCGGCATCGCGGCATAGTCGAGCACCTGCTGGCTGGCCTGGGCGACCCGGTTCAGGGCCTGCCAATCGGCGCCCGACAAGTTCGCCACCGGCCCCGGCGTGTCGACGCCCTGGGGATGCCATTCGAGGTCGAACACCTTGAGGTAATCGGCGCCCAGCTTGTCGCGGATATAGGTCATCGCGGGTTCGGTCCGGAACGCCGCCGCGAAACTGTAGGCCATGTAACCCGCCACCGAGAGCGTGTCCTGCGGCGTGAACGGCCGTTGGGGTATGCCCAGGATGTCGAACTCGATCGGGGCCGGGTGGCTGGCCTGGTACTGGTTCACGCCATCCAGGTACGCGATCAGCGCCTGCCAGGTCGGGCTGTTCTGGTCCACCTTCTTGACATAGGCGTCGGCGTGCGCGCGTATGCCCAGGGTGCGGAACAGCCGGTCGATGTCGAGCAGTTTCGGGCCCAGGATTTCAGCCAGCTCGCCGCGTGCCAGGCGCCGGGCCATCTCCATCTGGAACAGCCGGTCCTGGGCATGCACATAACCCAGCGCCCGGTACATGTCGGCTTCGCTGGCGGCGCCGATATGGGGCACGCCGCGTTCGTCGTAACGCACCTGCACCGGCGCCTGCAGCCCGGTCAGACCCACGCTGCCGCTGCGTTGCGGTTGTTTGCCGTGGATGTACCACGCGCCACCGGCCGCCGCGACCAGCACCACGGCAGCCAATACCCCGAGGGTTGTTCTTGCGATCCGGTGCATTCGGGTGGTCTCCGCGTTTTGGCTTGCGGCATTTTCGCAGCAGAATGTGCGCATGGACACACAACTGCTGAAAGACACGCTGGCCGACCTGGATCGCGACCTGCTCGAGCGCGATGTGCCGGTGCGCCTGCTGCTGTTGGGCGCGCTGGCCGGCGAACACGTGCTGCTGGTGGGCCCGCCCGGCACCGCCAAGAGCGAGCTGGCGCGCCGCCTGCACCGCGTGTTTTTCGGGGCGCGTTATTTCGAGCGCCTGCTGACGCGGTTCTCGGTGCCCGAGGAGCTGTTCGGCCCGTTGTCGCTCACGGCCCTGGAGCAGGACCGTTACGAACGCCTGACCGACGGTTTCCTGCCGACCGCGCAGGTGGCGTTCCTGGACGAGGTGTTCAAGGCCAATTCGGCGATCCTGAACGCCCTGCTGACGCTGCTCAACGAACGCGAGTTCGACAACGGCAGCGGCCGCGTCAAGGTGCCGCTGATCACCGTGGTGGGCGCCACCAACGAGGTGCCCGACGACGAGGCCCTGCGCGCGTTCTACGACCGCTTCCTGCTGCGGGTGCCGATCGCACCGATCAACGACGACAGCTTTCGCGATCTGCTGGCTCTGCCAACCGCACTGGCGCCGGCGCCGGCGCGTATCTCCGGCGCGCAGCTGGGCCAGCTCAGGAGCCAGGCCGATGGGTTGCCGTTGTCGGCGGCCGTCACGACGCTGCTGGTCGAGGCCCGGGACTGGTGCGCGACCCACGGCGTGACCGTGTCGGACCGGCGCTGGCGCAAGGTCGTGGGGCTGCTCAAGGTGCAGGCCGCCACCTGCGGCGCGCCACAGGTCGGGCCCTGGGATCTGTGGCTGCTGCCGTTTGCATTGGGTTCCACGCCGCAACAGGTCGATCCGCTGGTGCAGTGGTTCCTGCGCAGCGTGGCGCTGGCGCTGCCACTGGACCTGCAATGGCTGACCCGGGCCGCCGAGGCGTTCGAGAAGCAGCTGGAAATCGAGTTGTCGAGCCAGGCCATGGACGACGACGGCGCCGGCAAGCTGGCGCTGGCACGCGCCATCTCACGCGAGGGCTCCGATGCCGGTGGCCAGATGGTGCGCATGGTGTCCGACCTGTCCACGCGCCGCTACAGCCGGCTGCACGTGCAGGCGCGGCTGGCGCAGGTGCACGAGGTGCTGGCTCGGGCGCTGGCCACGCGCGACGCGACTCTTCTGGCCGGCCACAACAGCTGCTCGCAGGCGGGCGCGCACCTGTGGTTGCCGCCGACCTGGCTGCAGGCCATCGAGGCGGTGCATGCCGGCAATGCCGAAGCTGCGGACGCGCTGGTAGAGCGGCTGGAGCAGTTGCAGCAGGCTTTCGCCGGGTTGCCGGTGGACCATGAGGCGACTGCAGCGGCGCCGCCACCGATCGCACTGGCGGCATGAGCAGCGCCGGGCCGTTCGCAAGTGCGAATTTCGCAATGCGCAGCATGGATGCCTGATGAGCACAGCGCCGGGCCGTCCCAGGCAAGCTCGAGCCGCAGCTCGCAGATCGAAGGTACGTCGGTGAGCGCAGCGCCGGGCCATCGCAGGCAAGCTCGCACCGCTACCCGCAGAGCGGAGCTGCTTCAGTGAACGTGGTGACCGCTGCCGTGGTCGTGCCTCCCGCCAGCACGGCGCAGGCGACGAACGCGGCAAACGCGCCGTTCCATCTGCTGGCGGGCATGGCACGCGAACTCTGGATGCCGGCGCTGGTGTGCAGCAGCGGCGCGACGGCGCAGCGCCTGCGGGACGTGCCGCTTTGGGAGCACGCGTTGCAGCTCGGACAACTGCCCGACGCCGGCTGCGATTTTGGTGATCCCATGGCCTGCGGCGCGTTGCGCCAGTGCGTGGCCGAACTGGGCTTGTGCGAATTGGCGCAGGGCAGCGCGGCGATGGCCAGGCAGGTCGTGCGCGCGATGTTGTGGCACCTGGACCGCCTGGTCGACCGGCCCGCCTGCGAGCCGCGCGAGGCCGCCATCGGGCGCATGCTGCAGTCCTTCGCGGCCGAGTGGACGCAGCAGCGCCAGGGCTGGGAGCAGGTGTTGTCCCTGTTCCGCAGCCTGGGCGACCTGGCCGACCTGCGCTGGGACGATCTGCGCGGGCGCCTGAACAGCCGCGAATGGCATGAGGCGCGGCGCATCGGCGATCTGCTGGCGCAGCTTGGCGAACTGGCGTCTTTCGTCGACCGCGTCGGGCGCGCCGAGCGCCTGGACGATCTGCCGCCCAGCACCCGGCCGCAGCCGCAGGCCGACCGGCCGCTGCCGCTGGCCGCGGTGGCGCTCACCACCCACCTGGCCGACCAGCCGAGCGAAGTGCGGGGCGTGAAACGCGCCGGCCTGATATCGCGCATGCTGGCCAGCGAAGCGGCGCTGATCCGCCATCCGACCCTGCGCCGCCTGTGGCGCGCACGTTTTGCCGAGCAGCAGCTGTTTTGTTACGAGGACGCCGCCGTGCTGACCGAGTGGCGGCTGCAACCCGACACATCCCGCGTGGCGCTGGCGGCGGTGCGCAGCGAGCCGCTCGGGCGCGGGCCGATGATCGTCTGCCTGGACACCTCGGGCTCGATGCGCGGCGCGCCCGAGAATGTGGCCAAGGCCTGTGTGTTGCAGGCACTGCGCAGCGCGCATGCGGCGCAACGCGCGTGTTGCCTGCTGGCTTTTGGCGGGGCCGGTGAGCTGCTGGAGCAGCGTCTCGCGTTGTCGAGCGACGGATTGCAGGCGCTGCTCGACCTGATGGGCCAGAGCTTCGACGGCGGCACCGACCTGCAGACGCCGCTGGAGCGCGCGATCACGCTGGTGCGCACGAACGACTTTGCGCTGGCCGATATCCTGATCGTGAGTGACGGCGAGTTCGGCCTGACACCGGCCACACTGGCCCTGCTGCGCGCGTGCAAGGCCGAGCTCGGCCTGCGTGTGCACGGCATCCTGATCGGCGACCGCGAGACCATCGGTTTGCTCGAAGTCAGCGACCAGATCCACTGGGTGCGGGCCTGGCGCCGTTACGCCACGCAAACCAAGGACGCTTACGCCGACGGTTTTTCGCCAGTGCACAGCCGCAGCCTGACGGCGATGTATTTTCCGAACGCGATCCGGCGCCCACCCACGGCCTGACGTGCCGGGCGCCGGGTCCGGCGGTCAGGTCGCACCGTCAATACTGCCGGCCGCCTTGTACATCACGAGTTCGTCCGGCTCGGCCTCCACTCTGCCCAGATGGTCTGGCAGGCCGGCACTGAACCCGAGGTGCCTGAGCAGCGCAAGCGAGCGGAAGTTGCGCGCCTTGAGCACCGCCAGGAACGTGTGCACGCGGTACGTCGAGGCGAGTTCGACCAGCATGGCGGATACGGCGCAGCTGCCCAGGCCCCGGCGCCAGTACCTGCTTGCCAGTTCATAACCCACCGTGGCGACACCGCCCCGCTCGACGCTGGCCTGGGTGTACCCGGCCAGTTCACCGCCTGGCAGGCGCACCACCCAGTTGAGCCATTGTTCCGAACCGTCGCCGGAAGTGCGGGTCTCCAGTTTGCGAAAGCGTTCCTCGAGCCACGCCTGCGAGGCGGGCGGCGCGTTCTCGAACTCGTAGATGGCCGGGTCGCTCAATACGGCGAACATCTCCGGGGCATGTGCCTCGACCTGGGGTTCCAGCACGCAGTGTGTGGTGCGCAGGGTTCTCATTCGCGGCCTGATACGCCTTGCCGATCGAACACCATGTTGCATGAGCACACTGGCCAGAAGCCCGACATAACGCGCGCGGCCGCTGCCATGAACCGGATCGGCAACTCACGACGCCGTGGCATGGCGGCCCAGTTGTTTGTGCAGGGTGAATTTCACGATGCCGTCCGTGCAGCTCCTGCTGTCGAGCACGGTCTGGTAACCACGCCCGGCATAGAAGCCAGGCGCCTGGAACGAGAAGGTGCTGAGTTCGTTCATGGCTGCCATTGCGCGATGCAATACGCCCCGGCAATTTACCACCTGGCAACGCATGCCACCGAAAGCAGCCCGGGTGCCTGGCGGCGCACGGCACCGGTGTGCCAGCAGCAGCGCGCGCGCCCGTCTGGCGAGGTTTTGCAGGCAGCCCGGTTTCGCAGCTACCGCGGCAACGCGGGGAGGCTGAGCGCCGCCGCATCGAGCGCCTTCTGCGCGAACTCGGCCCGCAGCGCCTTGAGCTTGGCGCGCGGGTCTTCCTTGGTCGTGTTGGCGTCGAGCGCCATTTCGGCGATGAATCGGCTCGGTTGTGCAACGACCATGTCGCGGCCCTTCTTGCGCCGGCGTGCCCAGCTCACGGCCAGGCTGCGCTGGGCTCGCGTGATGCCGACATACATCAGACGGCGCTCCTCCTGCAGCCGCTCGGTCAGGCCCTCGCTCATCGTGGCCCCCACGCTTGTCGCTGCGCGTACTGCGCTGCCCCCCGAGGGGGCCTTCGCGCCTTGGGGCGGCCCGGCGTCGCTCATCGTGGCCCCCACGCTTGTCGCTGCGCGTACTGCGCTGCCCCCCGAGGGGGCCTTCGCGCCTTGGGGCGGCCCGGCGTCGCTCATCGGGCCGTCGGCGCGACCGGTCGGGTTGTCCTCGTCGCCCAGCTTGAACGGCAACATGCCCTCGGTCACGCCGACCAGCATCACGTGCGGCCACTCCAGCCCCTTGGCGGCATGCAGCGTGGACAGCGTCACGACGTTCTGGTCGGTGTCGCGTTCGCTGATGGTGGACAGGAGCGAAATCGTCTGCGCCACCTCCAGCAGGGTCTTGATCTCGTTGGACGTGGTCACGCCGGCCGCGTCG
>JANMYG010000680.1:0-1751 GCA_031381865.1 Betaproteobacteria bacterium
CGGTCTTGCCTTCCTGGTACAGCGTCAAGCCGAGCGTGACCAGCACGAAGCCGAACAGCGTGAGGCCTTCCTGCAGGTCGCCGAAACCGAGGTACAAGGCACCCGCGCCGAGCAGCAGCAGGAACATCGGTTCACGCACGGTCTCGGCGACGATCGACAGCAGCGTGCGGCGCTGGCCGCCCGGCAGCGCGTTGGGGCCATCTTCGGCCAGACGGCGCGCCGCGTCGGCGCGGCTCAGGCCGGCGTCTATGCGCGCACCATCGGCGGCCGTTTCATCGGCGCGCGCCATGCGCACTCGCTGCCGCACCAACCGGGCGCACGCCGACCCGGGCTACGCCAGCGGCTGGTGGTGCGGACCTGGGCGCGATTGTGCGCGCCGTCGCCCTACCGCCGCTTGAGACAGATCAAGGCGCAAAGCCGCCGCCGCGGCGTATGCAATGGCTCCAGCTGCGACACGCCGCACGTGGCGGCGCGCCGGCTGCCGACTGGCGCAGGCGATCCCAGCCCTCGGCCACCGACGCCCACCACGAGCCCATCCCATGACGGATCTCCTGCATGTTCATCGTTGCTCTCCTTGGTTGTGCAATACGAAATGGCAACGCGTGCGCGTCAGGCGACACGCACGTCGATGCGGCGCGGCTGCGCGTGTTCGGCCTTCGGGATACGCACCCGCAACACGCCCTGGTTGAGTTCGGCCGCGATCTTCTGCGGGTCGAGTTCCTTGCTCAACTCGAAGGCGCGGCGGTAACGCGACTGCTGCACCTCGGCATGGCTGGCCTGCATGTCCTGCGGCACCGGAAGCGACAGTTCGCCCTCGATGGTCAGCGTGTCGCCCTCGACGCGCAGGTTCAGGCGTTCGCGGCTGACCCCCGGCATATCGGCGTACAGCGTGAGGCCGGTGGTGTCCTCGACCACATCGACCGGCGGCAGCAACACACGGTCGTCGCGCGCGGCGACGGCGCTGTCATCGGTTTTCTTGAGTTCGTTGGTGCTCATGGTGCGACTCCTGCAGTTGTCTTTGGTTGTTCATTGGACTTCGATGCGGCGCGGCCGGGCGGACTCGAGGCGCCTGGCGCTCACATGCAGCACGCCGTCGCGGCATTCGGCCTTGACCGAACCCGGATCGATGTCGTCGGCCAGGCCGACGACGCGGCGAAAACGACCGGCATAACGCTCCTGGCTGTGGCGCGTTACCTTGGCCTCGCCGCCGTTGGCGGCCGGTTTGCGTTCGCCGGCGATGCTCAGCACGCCGCGCTCGAGCGTCACCTCGATTTGCGCCGGGTCGATACCCGGAACGAAGGCGTAGATCTCGGCCGAGTTGGGCGTCATGCCGACATTCACGGCCGGGAACCCGCCGCCAAAGCCGCGGATGCCGGGCGAAGACGATTCGATGGCCTGCTGCAACTGGCGCTGCAGGCGATCGATCTCGGCGAACATGTCGCCGGAAAACAGACTGCGGTACATGGTATGGGCCTCCTGGTGGTTGAAACAGGCGGCGACCCGCCGGGTTCGCCGCCGACTGGCGTTTACGATTTAGGGATCGCCCGGCAACTTTTCAAGAGCCTTGTGAACGCAACGCGGCGCCTGGCGCGCGCGGCCCGCACGTGCTGAAAACGGGGGCCGGCGCCCGGGCGCGGTGGGCGCGGCGGGCGCGGTGGGCTGCGCGGGACGCGTCAGCCCGGCGCGCCTTTGCCATGGTGGTGCCGGTGCGCGGTCCCATCGTCACGTGCCCGCTCGCCTGCGGCCGGCCC
>JANMYG010000550.1:0-4534 GCA_031381865.1 Betaproteobacteria bacterium
GTGGCCATTCCCGCGCTGGCCGACCTGGCCCGGCTGCCCGGCCACGTGTGCGCGCGAACCTGCATGGTGGCCGAATCACAACAGATGGTCTGGGTGCGGCTCGAACCGGACCCGCGCATGGCGGCTGCCGCGGGTCCTGGCGCTCCGCAGTCCGGCGCGGCACCAGTTTCCTTCCTGCGCTCGCTGGCCGTGCGCGCGCCCGCGCGCGCAGTGCTTCGTTATGCCTCGCGATCGCTACCCCTTTTGTGCGGTAGAAATTTCAGGACCCCACCGAACCGCTCACCGCGCGGCGCTGGATACCAATTGAGGTCAGGCATCAGTGGGGCGCATGAATATTGCTCCAACAAGTGCGCATGCCGCCAAGGTCCAGACGATCACCGCACCTGACGGAAGGTCGAACAACGCGGATAACGCGAGTCCGATCGCGTAACCCAGCGCACCCAGGCCATACGCCACGCGGTAGCGATCTGGCCCCCGGCGCGCCCGCGTGGCCAATGCCGGAATAATCAGGCTGGAGAACACCAGGTACACCCCCACCAATTGCACCGAAGCCGTTACCGCGAGCGCAAACGCGCCATAGAAACCGAATCGTCCAAACCGCTGCACCCACCCGAGCCACATTGCCAGCAGAAGCACCGCCGACACGCCGGCGAGCCACATCAGCTGTGTCGTATTGACCCAGAGGATTTGCCCGACTAGCAGGTCTTTCAAATGCTCCCCGCCGTGCGGGTTACTCGACAGCAGCAGGATGCCGGCGCAGGCCGCGAGTATGAACATCACGCCAATCAGTGCTTCCTGTTGCTCGGGCGCACGCCGTTCGGTCCAGGTGAGCAGCAATGCGCCCAGCAATGCCGCGCAAACCGCCGCCAGCTGCACCGCGATGCCGCCCTCGGGCATGCCCAGTGCGTCAGCGGCGATGACGCCCAGCCCCGCGATCTGGGCGATGGCGAGATCAATGAAGACGATGCCGCGATCCAGCACCTGTGTGCCCAGAGGCACATGGGTTGCAAGCACCAGCAGCCCGGCGATCAACGCTGGGCCCAAGATGCCCCAGTCGAGTGCACTCCAGTTCATGGCTTGCCCTGCGCTGCCAGCAACCGCGTCACCGTGTCGTCGAACAGGCTGAACAGGTCCTTGGCGCCGTCCGTGCCCCCCACCGTGAACGGGATCTTCACCACCGGGATGCCGGCGTTCTTGCTCAGCCATTCGGACGGACGCGCGTCCTGGTATGCCGAGTACAGCACCATTCGTGCAGGAGCTGCCTTCAAGGTGGCAAGCACTCCCTGCAGATGTGACGCCGTGGGTTCAACCCCGGGCTTGGGCTCCAGCACGGCGACTTCCTTCAGACCCAGCCAGTCGTACAAATACACAAAAGCCTTGTGCTGAGAGACCACGGGGACGCCCTTGAGCGGCGCAGCACGCGTCGACCAGCGCGCCATCGCTTGTTGCCAGCGCTGACTGAAGTCGACCTGCGCCTTCGCGTATTGGTCCGCATTCGCCGCGTCGATCTGCTGCAACCGGGCGGCGAGTGCAACCGCCGCCTGGGCAATGTTGCGCGGGTCCGTCTGTATATGCGGATTGCCGGCCGCGTGTACGTCTCCTTGTGAACGGTCCAACTGGGTTGGTATTTCGAGCTTGCGGACGTAGTCGGCAGCAGCGAAGTTGCCCGGTTGACCAGGTTGCACCTTGGCATTGCCCGACTGCTGCAACAGGACGGGAAGCCACCCAATCTCCAGTTCGGCCCCGGTGCAGACGACAAGGTCAGCATTGCGCGCCCGCGCGATCAGACTGGGCTTGGCCTGTATCTGATGCGGGTCTTGCAACGCACTGGTGGCGACCGACACTTCGACCAGGCTGCCGCCGAGTTCCTGGGCCAGCGCGCCCCATTCGGGCTCGCAGGCAAACACGCGCAGCGCGGCGTGCGCGGGAGCGGCAAACAGCACCAGAGGCGCGGCAAGCAGTGCAAGAAAAGTATGTCGATTCATGATGGGATGGTCCTGATAACGATGGGTTTCAGTACCTGTGCGCACCGTGCGCGCCCAGGCTCATCTGGTACTGGATGAAGACCTGGTTGTCGGCGCGCCCTTCACGCGCGCGGTCCTGTGCGAACTGAAGGCGCACGCGCGAGAACTCGCTCGGGTTGTAGTCGAGCATTAAAGAGTTCTTGCGCGGCTGGTAACCATTGCCGGTCAACGACACGGCATTGGTGCCGTAGTCCAACGTGCCCGGATCCAATCGCTCGGTACGCAATCCGACGCGCCAGTTCGGCATGAATTGGTAGACGCCTTGCACGTACCAGCCGGACTGGACGGCGCGGTACGCGCCTACACTGCTGGCGTTGCCCACGTCGTACACGAGACGTCCATCGCGCGTGCTACGCAGGTACTCGCCTTGCAGCGTGAAGTTGGTGTGAGTGGCATTGCCGTTGGGAGCCCATTTCCAGATTCCGTCCACTACCCAGACCCGGGTGCTGCCGCTGAACGCGTTGTTGACCAGACTGCCCGCGGCATTGGTGGCCACCAGCGCCTGGTCGGTGGCTTTCGCGTTGAGCACCGACAAACCGGCGCGCCAGTTGTGACTGTCGCCGATATCGCCCCCCGTGTGCGCAGTCAGTGCCGTCATGCCCGCACCATTGCGCCCCGTGTCGCTGCCTGGAAAGCTGCGTCCAC
The DNA here is from genome assembly GCA_031381865.1 of Betaproteobacteria bacterium. GTDB lineage: Bacteria > Pseudomonadota > Gammaproteobacteria > Burkholderiales > Burkholderiaceae_C > CAISIP01. Next base: position 2,670 of record JANMYG010000550.1, read on the forward strand.
GACCGAGTTCGGCCCCGATTTCAATGTAGTGGTCGGTGGGAGCGAGCCAACTCAGTTGCACCCCATCGTCACCATATTGCGTGCCGAGCAAGGCTTGGTAGGCGAGCGGGTTGTCGGCGAAATCCCAGGTATGAGCGTGTTTTTGGTTGAGATAACCAATACTCGAGAAGAACCGTCCCGCCTTCAGAGACACGCCATTGCCAAGGGACGTGGTTTGAATGTACGCCTCCTCGACCGACACGGTATTGTCCCCATGAAGGGCAATATTCGCCGTGCCGCGCAGCCACGGATCGATGCTTGCCGAAAATCCGAGTTCCGATTCGGCCAGGCTGAAACCCCGCGTACCGGGTCCAACCTCGGCGCCCGCCGGCAGTTGAAAGCCGGTGATCGCGTAGTTCGCCGGGTCCAGTGACGTGCGGGAGTAGATGCCGGACAGGATCAGCGATATCGCCGGATTGAAGGAGTTCGCCCCACCACCAGACGGCGCGGGTGCTGTCGCAGCCACCGACGCGGTGGATTGCGCGGCGACGGCGTCGGGCTTGAGTGGTTGGGAGCTTGCTCCCTCGGCCGCCTTCAACCGCTGCTCGAGGGATTGAAGTCGCGCTTCGTAGGATGCGCGCATTGCTTCGATCTCCTGTCGAAGCGCGCTGATGTCGGAAGGGGTGTCGGCCATGGCGCCCAATGGCGCGGCCATGGCGAGCGCAATGCTCGCGAGAAATGTCTTGTTCACGGGTTCTTGCTCCAGCATTGACAATGAAAGACGCGCCGTCGCGCAAGGTGCGGCTCGGGCGTCAGGATTCAGTGATCAGCGCAGTGCAAGTGGTGGTGCTCGACTTTCATAGGCCGAAAAGATGGGGGTTATCCAGGCACCACTGGAGTTGGCGTTCGGTGCCTTGTGCGCGGCAATTGATTCGGGCAGCGACGGTGGCTCGGCCACAGGCGCTCCACCAATCAATGCCACCGCGGTCAAGCAGAGGTCGCACTGGGCGCGCTGCGAATGCGCCTTGCCATCGAATTGCTCGGAGCCGCCCGCCTCGCTCGACAGCACATGCGAATATCCGTGCAGCGTGCCGGTTGTCTGCGCGATCGGCAACAGCAACAACAACCACAACAGCCACATGAGGCGGCGATGGGGGTCCGTGAAGAAGCGCAGGGATGACATAAATGCTCGAGGCGATGTTAGCAGTGCATGATGACAGCGCCCCGCACACTACTTCTACATCGCGGCAAGCATCGACGCGACTGCCACGGCCATGACGACTGTGGCCGCCCAACCGAAGAAGCGATGGCGGCGGCTGATGGTGTGATGACCCATCAACATTTGGGATTGTCAAATTCCCATCAGTGCCGCCATGAGGGGCACGAAAATATCGCCATTGACGATGGCACTCCAGACCAGCACCTTGATCGGGTCCACTTCAAAGTAGCCAAATCGGGAAAAACTTTCAGACCGGTTTGGGTGAAAGTAGTTGAGCGCCTGATTGCCTGTCATTGGTGATAGTGAGCTATTGGTCGGCGGGTGTCGCGGTCATTGCAGTTGCAGCCACAATGCAGACCAACAACCCGCGCGCCACAAGGTCCGGTATCGGGTCCGGTACCGGGCAATCCATTCGGATAACCGGCCCGCCGCCAGTCGCTCGCCGCGATTCGATCACCCATCGCGCAAGACCACCTGTTGCAATTGAAACGACGATGGCCGATACCCTCGCTCCGAGGGCCTCACGCACCTGCGCGATTGTGGACAATCCGCCCATGTCCTCCCCCACCGACTGGCATCCGGTCGCCGCAACGCCCACCCTGCATGCAAGCGACAACGTCGTGGCCGCGCGCGTGCTCGGGCAGGACCTGGTCTTGTGGCGCAGTGC
>JANMYG010000694.1:0-1762 GCA_031381865.1 Betaproteobacteria bacterium
CCAGGACTTTTTGCATGGGTCTCTTTCAGGCGGCTGCCACGACCTGCAGCTCATCGAGCGCCTGCGCGGTGGAGCGCACGCGGCCGAACAGGCGCTGGAAGTTGCGCATCGTCACCAGGTGCAGGTCTTCGTGGGTGGTGCCGCAGGCGTCTTCCACCAGCGTCACCAGGTACCCGCGGTCGGCCGCCTCGCGCGCCGTGGTCTCGACACACATGTTGGTGGACACGCCGGTGAGGTAGAGCTGCTCGCACTGCAGCGCGCGCAGCAGGCTGTCGATATTGGTCGACGCGAAGGCGCCGATGGTGGTCTTGCGCAACACGTGTTCTCCGGGCAGGGGCTTGAGCTCGTCCAGGATCTCGTGCTCGCGGCTGCCGACGAAATTCCTGAACTCGACGAACAGCTTGCGCATGTGCACCGGCGCGTCGAGCGCGTCCGCGTGGGCCGCGCCGATGGTCACGTGCAGCACCGGTCGCCGCAGCTGGGTGAACGCGTCGCGCAGCGCCAGCGTGTTGGGCAGCACCGACTGCTCGATCCGGTCGAAGCGGTAGTCGCCCAGCGTGGAGCCGTCGGCCTGCAGCTTAGCCGCCAGCGCGCCCTGGCGCGAGCCGGTGGCGTACTGCATGTCGATGATGGCCAGCGCCGCGCGCGCCACATCGACACTGCGCTCCGGCATGTAGGCGCGGATGTAGTCGGCCGGAGTGGTAACTGTCTTGCCCTCGTGCTGCGCACTGCGGTGCGAGCTTGCTTGGGGGCGGCCCGGCGCGACGCTCATGGGGTTGTCCTCGTCTTGGGTGAAGGGCCGGTATCCGGGGCCATCTGCTGCCGGTACCAGGCGATGATCTCCGAGCCGGTCGCGCACCATACGCCGCTGTGCGACAACACGTACTCCAGCGCCCGCGCCAGATGGTCGATGCGGTGCGGCTGCCCCATGATGAACGGATGCACGGCGATGTTCATGACCTTGCCGTGCTGCGCGCCTTCGGCGTACAAGGTGTCGAACTCGTCGCAGATCTTCTGCGCGAACGCCGCGCCTTCCTGGCCGCGCCGCCAGGCGATGCTGTCGTTGATCTCCATGCTGTAGGGCAGCGAGAACAACTCGCCGGCGCGCACCCGGATGGGGGTCGGCTGGTCGTCGTGGTAGAGGTCGCACAGGTAGGACATGCCGGCCTCGGCCACCAGGTCGGGTGTAGAGAGCGTGTTCGACGCCGCCGGCGAAAACCAGCCTGAGAGCGGCTTGCCGGTGAACTGGCGGTGGATCTGCTGGCATGCGTCGATGGCCGCGCGTTCCTCGTCCTCGGCCATGTTCCAGTGGTAACGCGTGTTGTACAGCCCGTGCGACATCAGTTCCCACGAGCGGCCGAGCATGGCCTCGGCGATGGCGGGGTACATCTGCAGCACCGCCATCGACAAGGACACCGTACACGGCAGCGCGAAGCGGTCGAACAGCTCCATCAGGCGCCACAGGCCGACCCGGTTGCCGTAGTCGCGCAGGCCGTAACCGAGGATGTCGGGGTGCGGCAAACGCGGCCACGGGTCGCGCACGCGTATCTTTTGCGGGAGGAACTCGTAGTGCTCGATGTTGGGCGCCACCCACAAGGCTACGCGCGCGCCACCCGGCCAGCGCAATGGCGCGCGGTCCGGCGCGGCGCTGTAGTCGATGCGCTCGCGCGGCGGCAGGGTCGGATGTCCGTCGTCGCCGACAGGTCGAAGCCCACGCGAGCCATTCGATCCTTCGGCAGGCTCAGGACAGGCCGGGCTCAGG
>JANMYG010000707.1:0-5403 GCA_031381865.1 Betaproteobacteria bacterium
GTGCCTACGACTACGACGACCCGAACAATCAGTACAACGGATTGCCGCGCATCGAGTTTGCCAACGGCACGGTGTGGGGCCTGCCCGAGATCACGGCGCGAACAATGCAGGCTACCGACCTTGCGGACAACATCCGCGGCACGGGTAGCGCCGACACCATCAGTGGCGGCCTGGGCAACGACACCCTCTGGGTCGGCGCCGGCGACGACATCCTGAGTGGCGGCGCCGGCAACGACGCCATCACCGGCGACACGGGCAACGACACGCTGGACGGGGGCGCCGACAACGACACCTTGTCGGGCGGGGCGGGCAACGACCGGTACCTGCTGGCGCGCGGCCATGGGCTCGACACGGCCTATGAGAACGACACCACCGCGGGCAACACCGATCTGGCACTGTTCAACACCGGCATCGCCGCCGACCAGCTGTGGTTTCGCCAGGTGTCGAACAACCTCGAGGTCAGCATCATCGGCACGGCCGACCGGCTCAGCATCGGGGGTTGGTATGCGGGCAACCAGTACCACCTGGAGCAGTTCAAGACCAGCGACGGCAAGACGCTGCTCGACAGCCAGGTGCAGAACCTGGTCAACGCGATGGCGGCCTTCGCGCCGCCGGCGATCGGGCAAACCAGCCTGTCGGCGGCGTACGCCAGCCAGCTGGCACCGGTCATCGCCGCCAACTGGCATTAGGCCGCTGGCGCTACAGCGGCAGCTTGTCCAGCGTGGCGTAGGTGGTGCGCAGCCAGGTCTTGACGCGCTGGCGCTCGAGCATGCCCAGGCCGTCGGCATCCGGCCGGTTGTGGATGGCGGCCCAGAAGCTCACGTTCTGGCGGTCGATCTTGCGCATGCTGGCTTCGTGCAGCTGCTCCAGCGAGATCAGCTGGCCACCCAGGGCGAGCGCTTTTTTCAGCGCCGGTGACTCGTCGAGTTGCGAAAAATCCGAACCGCGCCCGAGGTTCTTGACCACGAAATAGTTGGGCCCTGGGCCAAAGGTGTTCAGCAGCCGGTCCAGCAGGTCGACCGAGTCCTTGCCCGCGTCGGCGAGGTGCCAGAAATTGACGGTTATCCCCATCTCGGCCATGAGTGAAAGCACATCGGAGTCGCGAATCCAGCGCGACAGCGGCGCCGCGGTCTGTGCGGCCAGGTCGACGATCACGCTTTTTTGCTGGCCCTGGACCGGCGGCTCCTCGAACACGGAGGCGATCAGGTCGAGGCCCTCGTAGGTGTCCACGATCACGGGCGCGGCATAGTCGGCGTAGAAACGCGTGAACGAGGTATGCGAGCGGTCGGTGTCGAAGCCGACAAAAGGCCGGCCCTTGTCGATGAAATACTGGGCCAGCACCCGGGCGGCGACAGACTTGCCCACGCCGCCTTTTTCGCCGCCAATGAAATTGAGTGAACTCATACGCCGTTTCTCCCTGTTGTGTGGATCCAGGGCCCGTTGGCCCGCTGATTTAACTTGACAAAAGTCGTGCTTGCGGGAACAACTCAATTGAGTTTTTTCATCAGCACCTGGCTCTTGCGGTCCCAGTTGTACATGCGCCTGCGCGCCTCGGGAAGCTTGTCCGGGTCGGCCTGCACGAACCCGCGTTTAAGGAACCAGTGCATGGTGCGCGTGGTGAGCACGAAGATGCTCTCCAGGCCGATCGCCCGGGCACGTTGTTCGACCCGTTTGAGCACGCGTTCGCCATCGCCCTGGCCCTGCGATTCGGGCGACACCGTGAGTGCCGCCATCTCCGCGGTTTTTGATTCGGGGTAGGGGTACAGCGCCGCGCACGCAAAGATCACGCCGTCATGCTCGAGGATGGTGTAGTTGCCCACGTCGCGCTCGATTTCGGTGCGGCTGCGCTTGACCAGCGTGCCGTCTCTTTCGAATGGCTCGATCAGCTGCAATATGCCGCCCACATCGTCGGAGGTGGCCTCGCGCAGGCTTTCCAGTTTTTCGTCGATCACCATCGTGCCGATGCCATCGTGCACATAGATTTCGAGCAACAGCGCCCCATCGAGCGCGAACGGGATGATGTGGCTGCGCTCTACGCCGGCCTTGCAGGCCTTCACGCAATGCTGCAGGTAGAACGCGGTGTCGGTCGGGTGCTGGGCGCCGGGCAGTTCGGCCAGAAGTTTTTCAGCAGTCGCCAGCGGCAGCTCGGTGTCGATCGGGTTGTCCTCGCCTTCCGGCTCCCCCGGCTTGACGTGGATGCCCGCGATTTCGGTCACGAACAGCAGCTTGTCGGCCTGCAACGCTATCGCCACACTGGTGGCGACTTCTTCCATCGTCAGGTTGAAGGCCTCGCCGGTGGGCGAGAAACCGAACGGCGAAAGCAGCACCATGGCCCCCATGTCGAGTGTGCGCGTGATTCCGGCCACGTCCACCTTGCGCACCAGCCCCGAGTGCTGGAAGTCGACCCCGTCGACGATGCCCACCGGGCGGGCCGTGATGAAGTTGCCCGACAACACGCGTACCGTCGACCCCGCCATGGGAGTGTTCGGAAGCCCCTGGCTGAACGCCGCCTCGATTTCGTAGCGCAACTGGCCCGCCGCCTCCTGCGCACAGTCGAGCGACACCTCGTCGGTGATGCGCATGCCATGCGAGTACCTGGCGGTGTGGCCCTTGGCCTTGAGCTGTTCGTTCACCTGCGGGCGAAAGCCGTGCACCAGCACGATCTTGACGCCCATGCTCTGGATCATCGCCAGGTCCTGCGCGATGTGCTGCAGTTTGCCCGCGGCGATGGCCTCGCCGCAGACCCCGACCACAAAGGTCTGGTTGCGGAACTTGTGGATGTAGGGCGCAACCGAGCGAAACCAGGGAACAAATGTGAAATTGAAAACGGTGGACATGAGCTCGTGGAGGTGGGGCGCGAGGCAGAACCCGATTATGGGCGAAGGTCGCGCCCGGGCTGGGATAATCGACTCCGCCCGTGTCCGTTTCTTCCCGCCCCAGCCCCCTGCAGATCGAATTCCCCGAGTCGCTGCCCGTATCGGGCCGGCGCGACGAGATCATGGCCGCCATGCGACAGCACCAGGTCATCATCGTGTGCGGGGAAACCGGCTCCGGCAAGACCACCCAGTTGCCCAAGATCGCGTTGGCATTGGGGCGCGGAAAGCTGAACCACGCGCCGGGCGCGGGCAAACTCATCGGCCACACGCAGCCGCGCCGCATCGCCGCCAGTTCGGTGGCCAAACGCATCGCCGAGGAGCTCAAGACACCGCTGGGCGAGGTGGTCGGTTTCAAGGTGCGGTTCCAGGACCGCCTGTCGCGTGGTGCGTCGGTGAAGCTCATGACCGACGGCATCCTGCTGGCCGAAACCCAGTCCGACCCGCTGCTGCAGGCGTACGACACACTGATCATCGACGAGGCGCACGAACGCAGCCTGAACATCGATTTCCTGCTCGGCTACCTGCGCCAGATCCTGCCGCGGCGCCCCGATCTGAAAGTGGTGGTGACGTCGGCGACCATCGACGCGCAACGCTTCGCCGACCACTTTGCGTCCGGCCGCGGACCGGCTCCGGTCATCATGGTTTCCGGCCGCATGTTTCCGGTCGAGCAGCGCTACCGGCCGTTCGAGGAGTCGCGCGAGTACGACCTCAACAGCGCCATCGCCGACGGCGTGGACGAGTTGTGGCGTGATGCCCGCCAGGGCGGCGACATCCTGGTGTTCCTGCCCGGCGAGCGCGAGATACGCGAAGCCGCGGACCACCTGCGCAAGCACCTGAGCCACCAGCCGTTGCTGCGCGGGGCCGAGGTATTGCCGCTGTTCGCCCGCCTGTCGCAGGCCGAGCAGGACCGGATCTTCGACGGCCATGCCGGGCGGCGCATCGTGCTGGCGACCAACGTGGCCGAGACCTCGCTCACCGTGCCCGGAATCCGGTACGTGATCGACGCCGGCACCGCGCGCATGAAGCGTTACAGCTTTCGCAGCAAGGTGGAGCAGTTGCTGGTCGAGCCGATCAGCCAGTCCTCGGCCAACCAGCGGGCAGGGCGCTGCGGGCGCGTGGCCGACGGCATCTGCATACGGCTGTACGACCAGCAGGACTTCGAGCAGCGAGCGCGCTTCACCGACCCGGAGATCCTGCGCAGCTCATTGGCAGGCGTGATCCTGCGCATGAAGTCGCTGCGCCTGGGCGTGGTGGAGGAGTTCCCGTTCATCGAGCGCCCGCAAGCCCGGGCGATCGCCGACGGCTACCAGTTGCTGGCCGAGCTGGGAGCGGTCGACGATGCCAACGAGTTGACGCAGATCGGCAACAGCCTGGCCCGCTTGCCGCTGGACCCGCGTGTAGGCCGCATGATCCTGGAGGCGCGCGAGCGCCAGGCGCTCGACGAGGTTCTGGTGATCGCCAGTGCGCTCAGCGTGCAGGACGTGCGGGATCGGCCCATGGATGCGCAGGCGGCAGCCGACGCGGCCCACGTCAAGTTCGACGACGACAGGAGCGAGTTCACGGGATATTTGAAGCTGTGGAAATGGATCGCGCATGCGCGCGGCGAAAAAGGCAGTGCCGAGCACCGGCTGTCGAACCGCCAGTACGAGCAGCTGCTGCGGCAGAATTTCGTCAATGTGCGCCGGGTCCGCGAGTGGAAGGACATCCATTCGCAGCTGCAGACCGTCGTCGCGGAGCACCAATGGCACATCAACACGGCGCCGGCGAGCTACGAGCAGCTGCACCTGTCGATGCTGTCGGGGCTGCTGGGCAACATCGGCTGCAAGCTCGACGAGGAAGACGTCTACCTTGGTGCGCGGGGCATCAAGTTCTATCGCCACCCGGGCGCCCACCTGGGCAAGAAACCGGGGCGCTGGATCCTCGCCGCCGAGCTGGTCGAGACCACGCGGCTGTTCGGCCGGGGCATCGCGAACATCGAGCCCCAATGGATCGAGCAGGTCGGGTCGCACCTGCTCAAGAAGCAGCTGCTCGACCCGCATTGGGAGAAGAAGGCCGCCGAGGTGACGGCGCTCGAGCGCGCCACGCTGTACGGCATCGTGGTGTACAGCGGTCGGCGCGTCAACTTCTCGCGCGTGGACCCGCAGGCGGCACGCGAGATCTTCATTCGCGAGGCGTTGGTCGGCGGCGTGTGTGACACGCCCCTGCAGTTTCTGGCTGCCAACCGCAAGCTGATTGCCCAGGTGCAGGACCTCGAGCACAAGTCGCGCCGCCAGGACGTGCTGGTCGATGACGAACTGATCTACGCCTTCTACGACCAGCAGCTGCCCGCCGATGTGTGCAGCGGGCACAGCATGGAGTGCTGGTACCGCGACGAGGTCCGCAAGCAGCCGCAGCTGCTGGTGCTGACGCGCGACGAGCTTATGCGCCACGAGGCGGCGGGTATCACCACCCATGCCTTTCCCAAGACCGTGCGCCTGGGCGGCGTGGACTGCCACGCGGTCTACCTGCACGAACCGGGTGACGTGCG
>JANMYG010000552.1:0-4170 GCA_031381865.1 Betaproteobacteria bacterium
GGCCGATGTGGCGGGCGGCGAACTCGGTGTCGTTCTCGAGTTCACCCAGGGGCTTCAGTGCAGACATCAACATCGCGGGCTTTCGGCAGGGGCGTTCTTAAAGGGTCTTCAGCAGGGCGTCGTAGGCCGGCGGGTCCATCAGCTGGTCGAACTCACCCATGTTCGTGATGTGCACCTTGAAGAACCAGCCGTTGCCCAGCGGGTCGGTGTTGGCCAGCGCCGGGTCGGCACGCAGCGCCTCGTTGACCTCGACCACTTCGCCGGTGACCGGCATGTACAGGTCGGCTGCGGCCTTCACCGATTCGACGACGCCGGCGACCTCGCCTTTCTTGTAGGTGCGGCCGACCTCGGGCAGGTCGACGAAGACCACGTCGCCCAGCGCGTCCTGCGCGTGGTGCGTGATGCCGACGACGGCGGCTTCGTGGTCTTCGATGTTGATCCACTCGTGATCGGGCGTGTACATGGTGGTCATGTGGGGGGCTCTCCTCGTTGGGGTGGGGGGTCTCAGCGCTTGTAGCGGTGCGGGTGGAAGGGCATGGGCGCAACGCGCATCGGCACGCGCTTGCCGCGCACCTCGGCGTAGACCTCGTGCTGCGGCAGGGCGTGGTTGAGCGGCAGGTAGGCCATGGCGATGCACTGGTTGACGCTGGGCGCCAGGGTGCCGCTGGTCACGGTGCCGAGCTTGCGGCCCTGGGCATCGACGATGGGCGTGCCTTCGCGCATCGGCACGCGCTCCAGGCCGAGCAGGCCGACGCGCTTGCTGGGTGCGGCGCCGGCCAGCTGCGCTTCGCTCGCCGCCGCGCCTGGGTAGCCGCCGGCACGCGCACCGCCGGGGCGGCGCACCTTCTGGATGGCCCAGGTCAGGCCGGCCTCGACCGGGCTCGTCGTCTCGTCGATGTCGTGGCCATAGAGGCACAGGCCCGCTTCCAGGCGCAGCGTGTCGCGTGCGCCCAGGCCTGCGGGCTTGACCTCGGGCTGCGCCAGCAAGGCTTCGGCCAGCGTCACGGCCTGCGCCGCCGGCACCGAGATCTCGAAGCCGTCTTCGCCGGTGTAGCCCGAGCGGGTAACGAAGCAGGCAGCGCCGGCCAGATCGAACAGGCCGCCGCTCATGAACACCAGCGCCGCCACGTCGGGGTTCAGCCGCGCCAGCGCGTCCACTGCTTTCGGGCCCTGCAGCGCCAGCAGTGCGCGCTCGGGCATGGGCACCACTTGGCAGCGGTGGCCGATGTGGGTTTGCAGGTGCTGGATGTCGGCGGCCTTGCAACCGGCGTTGACCACCAGGAAGAGGTCGCCAAAGCCCGCGCCAGCTTCGGGCCTGGCGATCATCAGGTCGTCGAGCAGACCGCCGCTGCTGTTGGTAAAAAACGCGTAGCGCTGCTTGCCGACGCCCAGGTCCAGCACGTCGACCGGCACCAGGCTTTCCAGTGCCTTGGCAGCGTCCGCGCCCACCAGCCGCAGCTGACCCATGTGCGACACATCAAAGAGCGCCGCCGACTCGCGGCAATGCTTGTGCTCGGCCATCAGGCCGCTGGCGTACTGCACCGGCATGGGGTAACCGGCGAAGGGCACCAAACGCGCGCCCAGTCGGAGGTGCAGGTCATGCAGAGGGGTCTGGAGCAGGGCGGAGTCGGAGGGAGTGGACATGAGGGTCACCTCGGCAAGGGCGTCAACGCGAACACCGAATCGATCGGTGTTCCGGGCCCTCGCTGTCCGCTTTACCTGAGAGATTCAGCGCTGCCGCATCCGCATTTGTGCGCGCGGATCAACAGGCCTTGCCCCTTCGGTGGACGACCCGTGCCTGGGCACTTGCCGCCTCTCTCCAGTGAGGTGAAAAAGCCAGTCCTTTTGCCTGAGCGTTCGAGGCGGTTTTCACACCGGGTTTTTACACCGTTCTCCTGCGCCTTCGGCGGCCCCACGAAGGGGCTCTCTCCTGACGGGCAGCAGTGTAGCAGCGGGTGGCGGCGCTCAGTCCACGGCCAGCGCGCGCACATGCCGAAGTCCCCTCGCTCAGTTTCGCTTGCGCACAGGGGTTCGGACGCGCGGGGTTTCAACCCGCGCGGTCGGCTTGTCCAGAAAGCGCAGGGCGCGGCTGGGGCTGCCGCGCGCGGCGCGTGTCTCGAAGCGCACGCTGGCTTCGAAGTTGGTCAGCGCCACGGTTGCCGGTTCGTGGATGAGATTGTTCACGCTGACGCCTTTGGCGCGCGCCATGAGCTTTGGGCGTTCATGCTTGTCGTCGCGAAGGCGGGTGACCAGGGTGGGCATGGGCACTCCTGCGAAAGTTGCTCGTGCCATTGCCGCTGCGCCAGCCCTGCAGCGGCGCGGTTGTGGTGCGGGTTTGGTGCGGTCGTGGCGCAGCCCTACAGCGACCGCAAGAAGTTCAGCAGGTCCTGCTTGTCCGCTTCCGGCAGCCGCCTGTACCTGCCCACCACCGCATTGGCTTCCGACCCCGGGCTCTGGTGCGCCAGGATGGCGGTGCGCAAGTCGGCGGTGCGGCCGTCGTGCAGGAAGAACAGCCGCTGGCCCAGGCCCCACAGCGGCGCGGTGCGGAATTCACTCGGGCTGGCCTGGCTTTGCGAGACACCGTCGGCCAGGCCGCTGCCCATGTCGTGCAGCACCAGGTCGGAGTACAGCCAGACGGTCTGCTCGCGCAGCGCCAGCACGGCGGCGTTGCCGGTGCGCAGGCTCGGTGTGTGGCACAGCGCGCAGCCGGTTCTGGCAAAGGCGGCCGCGCCGCGGTTGATGGAATCGGCTCCGCCCGGACTGGTTTTGGACGGTACCGGCGGCGCCAGGAAGCGCATGAAGAAAGCAAACTTCTCGATCGAGCTGATGCCTTCGATGGCCGATTCGGCATCGAGCCTGGTGATGCTGTTGGGCGTGGGCGCAAACTGGCAGCTCGGGACTTCGCTGCGCTCGGTCTGGAAGGCTTCACTGGTGATGCCCATCTCGACGTTGTAGGCCTCGCCCGAAAACACCAGCAGCGATTTGTTCTGCGCCTTCCAGCCAAAACGGCCGAAGGTGCCGTCGTTGCCGTTGCGGTTGGGCTGGCCCGAGATGGTGTGCTGCGCCATCACGATGTTGGGCCGGCCGCGGATGCCGTAGCTGCTCTTGGCCGCCGCGTCGCCGCGCACGTTGCGGGTTATTTCAGCGTCGTTGATCTGCTCGATCAGGCCGCCGCCGAAGAGCGGTGTCGGGATCCTGAAGATGACATTGCCCTTGGCCACTTCGGCCTTGAAGTCGGGCTGCGCCAGGGTGCAGCCCGGGGCGTCTGAACGGCCGGCGATGGTGAACAGCGACTGCACGCCACCGTCTGGCGTGCCGTCGGGGTTGCGCACGAAGCGGGCCTCGCGCACCGGGCCGTTCAGGCTGATGAACGACGGGATCTGGTTGGTGGCGCCCAAGGCATGCGCGAGTGCGATCTGCGGATTCACCGGCGGGCTGCTGCCGCCCACGGTGGGGTGCAGATGGCAGCCGGCGCAGCTGTCCAGGTTCATGCGCGGGCCCAGGCCTTCGGGCACGGTTTCGGATTCGGAAAAGTCTTCCTTGCCGACGTTGAAGGCCTTGAGCTCGTAGGCGTTCAGCCCGGCGATCGCTTCGCCGGCACCGGCTGCACCGCTGCGGGGCCCGGGGTCCACGGCGGCGGGGCCGGTGCTGGGGGGCTCGGGGTCGGGAATGATCGAACAGGCGGGCAGCGCTCGGGACGTCTTCAACGCGCCCGCGACGGAATTCGTCGCGCGGTTCATGGGCGGCCATAACGTGCTGGCCTTGCCGCAGGGGCGTTTCGCGATCCGGTCGGATGCCGTCCGGCTGGCCGCGACGGGAACCGAGGCGGTCGTCACCGCCATCGAGTTTCAGGGCGCGCATGTCGCGCTGACGGCGCGGGGCGCGGGCACGCAGGAAATCCTCGCCCTGATCCCCGAGGCCGAGTTTTTCGCCGAACCGAAAGCACTGGGCGACGCAGTCTGCCTGGCCTGGGACGACAGGCATCTGCACCGACTGGACGACGCAAGACCGCACTGACCACCCACAAAAACCCGACAGGACAGGAGAGACACGCATGACACGGAACGGATACACCCGCCGCAGCCTGATGAAAGGCACCGCCGCTGCGGCAGTCGCATCGGCCCTGCCCGCCCCGATGATCTGGGCGCAGGAGATCAAGGACATCGAGTT
>JANMYG010000735.1:0-5404 GCA_031381865.1 Betaproteobacteria bacterium
GCGGGTTATTTCCGCGGTATCTACGAGATTGCCGTGATGCGCCTGATGGACATCATCCTGACGCTGCCCAGCCTGCTGCTGGCGATCGTGATCGTGGCGATCCTCGGCCCCGGCATGATGAACGCGATGCTGGCGGTCGCCATCGTGATCCTGCCGCACTACGTGCGCATCACGCGCGCCGCCGTGATCTCGGAGACCTCCAAGGACTACGTGACGGCAGCGCGCATGAACGGCGCCGGGCACCTGCGCCTGATGTTCAACGAGGTGCTGCCCAACTGCACCGCGCCGCTGATCGTGCAGGCTTCGCTGGGCATATCCACCGCCATCCTGGACGCGGCCGCGCTCGGCTTCCTGGGCCTGGGCGCGCAGCCGCCCGCGCCCGAGTGGGGAACCATGCTGGCCGATGCACGCGAGTTCGTCTTGCGGGCGTGGTGGGTCGTCACGCTGCCGGGCATGATGATCTTCATCACGGTGCTGGCATTCAACCTGCTTGGCGACGGGCTGCGCGACGCGTTCGACCCCAAGCTCAAACGCTGACCACCCCACCCCCATGGCGCTGCTCGAAATCGAAAACCTGTCGGTCGACTTTCCGTCCAAGGACAGCGTCATGCACGCGGTCGACGGGGTCAGCCTGTCGCTGGACGCCGGCGACGTGCTGGGCATCGTCGGCGAATCGGGCTCGGGCAAGAGCGTCACCATGATGGCGCTGATGGGCCTGGTGGCCTTTCCCGGGCGGGTCACGGCCGACAGGCTGCGCTTTGACGGCCACGACCTGATGGCGCTGTCGCCGCGCGAGCGCAGCCGGCTGACCGGCAAGGACCTGGCGATGATCTTCCAGGACCCGACCACCAGCCTGAACCCGTGTTTTACGGTCGGTTTCCAGCTCGCCGAAACACTCAAGCTGCACCTGGGCATGGACAGCCGGGCGGCGCACCGGCGCTCGATCGAACTGCTGGAACAGGTGGGCATTCCGGCGCCCGAGAGCCGGCTCAAGTCCTACCCGCACCAGATGTCGGGCGGCATGAACCAGCGCGTGATGATCGCCATGGCGATCGCCTGCAACCCCAAGCTGCTGATCGCCGACGAACCCACCACGGCGCTGGACGTGACGATCCAGGCCCAGATCCTCGACCTGCTGCGTTCACTGCAGAAGGACCGCGGCATGGCGCTGGTGCTGATCACGCACAACATGGGCGTGGTGTCGCAGATGGCGCAACGCATCGCCGTGATGTACGCCGGCCAGATCATGGAGGAGCGCCCGGCGCAGGCGCTGTTCAACACACCGCAGCACCCCTATACCGAGGCCCTGATGGCCGCCATGCCGGAGCGCAGCGACGGCAGCACGCGCCTGGCGACGATCCCCGGCATGGTGCCGGGCCTGTACGACCGCCCGCGCGGTTGCCTGTTCGGTCCGCGCTGCAACTACACCCAGGACCGCTGTCGCAATCAGCGCCCGGCGCTCGACGCCAGTGACGGCGGCCACGTGCGGTGCCACTTTCCGCTGGTGCATGCGGCGGCGCTGCCGCTGGAGGCCGGCGCATGAATGCCATTGACGCGCGCCCGGACGCAGGCACCGCGGCGGTGGTGGTGGCGCGCGACCTGCGCCAGGTCTACCGGATCAGCAACGGCTTTCTGCGCGAGCCCGGGCGGCTGCAGGCGGTGGGCGGCGTGTCGTTCTCGCTGATGCCGGGCAAGACCCTGGCCGTGGTGGGCGAGTCGGGCTGTGGCAAGTCGACGCTGGCGCGCATGGTGTCGCTGATCGAGGCCCCGAGCGCGGGCGAGTTGCGCCTGACCGGAGTCGATGTCGTCGGCGCCCCGGAAGACGCGCGCAAGGCGCTGCGCCGCGCGGTGCAGTTGGTGTTCCAGAATCCCTACGGCTCGCTCAATCCGCGCAAGAAGATCGGCGCCATCCTGGAGGCGCCGCTCGAGATCAACACCACGCTCACGCCGGCGCAACGCATGGAAAAAGCGCGCGCCATGCTGGCGCTGGTGGGCTTGCGCCCGGAGCACTACGACCGTTACCCGCACATGTTCTCGGGCGGCCAGCGCCAGCGCATCGCGATCGCGCGCGCCCTGATGCTGAGCCCGGCGCTGCTGGTGGCCGACGAGCCGGTGTCGGCGCTCGACGTGTCGATACAGGCGCAGGTGCTCAACCTGCTGGCCGACCTGCAGCAGGAACTCGGACTGGCCTACCTCTTCATCTCGCACGACCTCGGCGTGGTGCGCCATATCGCGCACGACGTGTTGGTGATGTACCTCGGCCATACCGTCGAGCAGGGTGCCAAGGGCGCGATCTTTTCGCGGCCCCTGCATCCCTACACACAGGCCCTGCTGGCGTCGACGCCCGGCATCGTCGGCAGCGGCGCCGGCTTGCCGCGCACGGTGCTCACGGGCGAACTGCCCTCGCCGCTCAACCCGCCCAGCGGCTGCGTGTTCTCGACCCGCTGCCCGCACGCAATCGAACGCTGCCGCGCCGAACGCCCGCTGTTGCGCGAACTCGATACGCGCCAGGTGGCATGCCACCTGGCCGAACAATTTACCCAACCCGCTGCAGTGCAGCATTAACCTCAGAGGAGTCCACAAGATGATCCGATCCAAACCCAAGGCGAGCCGCAGACTGCCGGCCAAAAGCGCGCTGCTGTGCGCCATGGCACTACCCGCACTGATGGCACTGGCGCCGGCATCGGCCAAGACCCTGGTCTACTGCTCGGAAGGCAGCCCGGAGAATTTCTCCCCCAGCATCAACACCACCGGAACCTCCTTCGACGTTATCGAGCAGATCTACGACAACGTGGTGCAGTTCGAGCGTGGTGGCACCAAGGTCGGCCCCGGTCTGGCCGAGAAGTGGACGGTGTCCAAGGACGGCAAGGAATACACCTTCTCGCTGCGCAAGGGCGTGAAGTGGCAAAGCAACCGCAACTTCAAGCCCACGCGCGACCTGAATGCGGACGACATCGTGTTCAACTTCGAACGCCAGATGAAGGAGACCAACCCCTACTTCAAGGTCACCAGCGCCAACCATTCGTATTTCTCCGACATGGGCTTCGACAAGCTGATCAAGTCGGTGGACAAGGTCGACGACTCCACCGTCAAGATCACCTTGACCCAGGCCGAAGCGCCGTTCCTGTCGACGCTGGCGATGCAGTTTTCCGCCATCCAGTCGAAGGAATACGCCGACGCCATGCTCAAGGCGGGCACGCCCGAGAAGATCGACCAGGAGCCGGTCGGCACCGGTCCGTTCCAGCTGGTCCAGTACCAGAAGGACGCGATCATCCGCTTCAAAGCGTTCCCGGAGCACTGGGCCGGCAAGGCCAAGATCGACGACCTGGTGTTTGCCATCACCACCGATGCGTCGGTGCGCTGGGCCAAGCTGCAAAAAGGCGAATGCCATGTGATGCCGTACCCCAATCCGGCCGACCTGCCGGCCATGCGCGGCGACGCCAACATCACGTTGCTGACCCAGCCGGGCCTGAACGTCGGTTACCTGGCCTACAACACGACCAAGAAGCCGTTCGACGATGTGCGCGTGCGCAAGGCCATCAACATGGCGATCAACAAGCAGGCCATCATCGACGCGGTGTACCTGAGCACGGGTGTGGCGGCCAAGAACCCGATCCCGCCAACCCTGTGGTCGTACAACAACGCGATCAAGGACGATCCGTTCGACCCGGCAGCAGCCCAGAAGATGCTGGCTGCCGCGGGGCTGCCGAACGGCTTCACCACCGACCTGTGGGCGATGCCGGTGCAGCGCCCGTACAACCCGAACGCCAAGCGCATCGCCGAACTGATGCAGGCCGACCTGGCCAAGATCGGTGTCAAGGCCGAGATCAAGAGCTTCGAGTGGGGTGAATACCGCAAGCGCATGCAGGCCGGCGAACACCAGATGGGCATGCTGGGCTGGACCGGCGACAACGGCGACCCGGACAACTTCCTGAATGTGCTGCTGGGCTGCGACGCGGCAAAACCCGGCGGCTCCAACGTGGCCAAGTTCTGCTTCAAGCCATTCGAGGACCTGGTCCAGAAGGCGAAGACCGAACCCAACCCGACCGAGCGCACCAAGCTCTACGAGCAGGCCCAGGTGGTGTTCAAGGAGCAGGCGCCCTGGTTCACCATCGCCCACGCGGTGCAGACCAAACCGGTGCGCAAGGAAGTGATCGACTTCAAGCTCAGCCCGTTCGGCCGCCACACCTTCTACGGGGTGGACATCAAGGAATAAGCGACCGGCAGTTTGCCTGCGATGTGAAAGGGCCGATTGCGATCGGCCCTTTTTTTTGATCGGCGCCGGCGCACCCGGCCCGAAGCTCAACGCAGCACGGCGTCGATCCGGGCCGCGCCGTAACCGAGTTGCTGCAGGATCGTGCGCGAGTGTTCGCCCAGGTGCGGCGCCGCCGCCGGCAGCGGCAGGTCGCCGCCCATGAAGCGGGCGGCGGAGCGGGCCAGGCGTACCCGTCCGGCGCTGCCGTGGTCTATCTCCACCAGCGCCTGGTTGTGCAGCACCTGCGGGTCGCGCAGCACCTCGGCGCGCCGGTTCACGCGCCCGATCGGCACACCGGCAGCGCGCAGCGTCGCCGCCAGTTCATCGGTGTCGTGCCCGGCAATCAACGCGTCGAGTATCGGCAGCAGCGCATCGAGGTTGCGGCGCCGCGCTTCCAGGTTGGCAAAGCGCGGATCGTCGGGCAGGTCGGCACGCCCGAGCCCCTTGCACAGCGCCGCGAATTCGTCCGCCTGCGGCGTCATGGCGGCGACGTGGCCGTTGCGGGTGCGGTAGGGTTTTTGCTGGACGCCGAACTCCGGCGCGTCCGGGGGCGGGTCGGTCAGGAAGGTGTGGTTGTACATCGCATCGGGCCACTGGAACGCCAGCGCCGCGTCGAGCATCGACAACTCGAGTTTGGTGCCATGGCCGTGGCGCTCGCGCGCAAACAATGCGGCGCAGATGGCCTGCGCCGCAGTCAGCGCACTGAGCTTGTCGCACACCGCGGTCGCCAGCAGCGTCGGCTCGCCGGTGGCCTGGTTCGGGTGCGCCACCGAAATGCCCGAGACCGCCTGGATCACGGCGTCGTAGACCCGGCCGTCGGCGTAGGGGCCGCTCTGCCCGAAGCCGGTGATCGACACATACACCAGGCGCGGATTGGCCCTGGACAGCGTCGCGTAGTCCAGGCCGAGGCGCGCCATCGCGCCGGGACGGAAATTCTCCACCAGCACGTCGGCGCGCCGCGCCAGTTCGAGCACCACCGCCAGGCATTCCTTGCGCTTGAGGTCGAGCACGATCGAGCGCTTGCCGCGATTGGCCGCGATGAACATCGCCGACAGGTCGCCCTTGGCCGGGCCGATCCGGCGGCTCAGGTCGCCCGCGGCGGGCTCGACCTTGATCACGTCGGCGCCCTGGTCGCTGAGCAGCGCGGTG
>JANMYG010000747.1:0-3232 GCA_031381865.1 Betaproteobacteria bacterium
AGCTCGTATGGGGCCGCGCGGCGCTCGACTTCCAGCCGCCGCCGTCGTTGCGGGGGCCGCTTTTCACGATCATCGAGTTGCCGGCCGGGCTGTCGCTGGCCTGGGGCGCTGCGCCTGACGTGTGCCGCTCGGTGGCCGGTGCGGCCTGCACCACCTTCCCGTCGTTCCGCGCTTTCGGCATGGGCGTGGCGGTGCTGATGCTGGTGGCGATCTGGCTGCTGCTCACGCGCACGCGCATCGGCCTCGTGATCCAGGCCGCGCTGACCCATCCGCAAACCGTCGAGGCATTGGGACACAACGTGCCGCGCGTGTTCATGCTGGTCTTCGGCGGCGGCTGCGCGCTGGCCGGGCTGGCGGGCGTCATCGGCGGCAACGCCTACGTCACCGAGCCGAGCATGGCATTGTCGGTCGGGGGGGTGGTCTTCGTCGTGGTGGTGGTCGGCGGCATGGGCTCGCTGGTCGGCGCGTTCGTGGCTTCGCTGTTGATCGGCATTCTGCAGACCCTGGCGGTGGCCATCGATGCATCGCTGCTGTCGGCGTTCCAGACCGTCGGCGTGGTGTTGTCCCCCCAGACTTTCGGTTATGCGGTGTTGAAGCTCAAGGTCAGCCAGGTGGCGCCGATCCTGCCTTACCTGCTGCTGGTGCTGATGCTGATTTTCAGACCCAAGGGCCTGCTCGGCTCGCGGGAGGGTTGAAGCATGAATACCGCGCAAAAGTCCGGCGTCGCGGGGGCGGCATCGCGCTCCAGGTGGGTGGTGTGGACGCTGTTCGCGCTGTTGTTGCTGGTGGCGCCGATGGTCTTTACCAGCAGCCTGAGCCACACCATGCTCAGCCAGATGGGCATCGCGATCATCGTGTGCCTGAGCTACAACATGCTTCTGGGACAGGGCGGCATGCTGAGCTTCGGCCACGCTGCGTATTCGGGCATGGGGTCGTTCCTGGCCATCCACACCCTCAACCTGGTCAGCAAGGGCCTGCCGTTGCCGGTCAGCCTGATTCCGATCGCCGGCGGCATCGCGAGCCTGTTGTTCGCGGTACTGCTGGGCTGGGTGACGACCAAGAAGTCGGCGACCCCTTTTGCCATGATCACGTTGGGGGTCGGTGAACTGGTGTGGGCGATGTCGCTCATGTTCCCGGAGTTTTTTGGCGGCGAGGGCGGGGTGTCCGGCAATCGGGTCGCCGGGGCCAAGGTGTTCGGTATCACCTACGGGCCGCAGATCGAGCTCTATTACCTGATCGCGATCTACACCTTTGTCTGCACCGGGCTGATGTTCGCGTTTACGCGCACGCCCCTGGGTCGCATGCTCAATGCGGTGCGCGACAACCCGGAGCGGGTTGAATTCGTGGGTTACGACACCCAGAAGGTGCGTTACTTCGCCTTCATCATCGCGGCCTTCTTCGCCGGTATCTCGGGTGGGCTGGCGGCGCTGAATTTCGAGATCGTCACCTCCGAGGTCGTCAGCGGTTACCGCTCGGGCGCGTACCTGCTGTTCACCTTTCTGGGCGGGGCGACCTTCTTCTTCGGCCCCATCATCGGTGCCATATTGATGGTGCTGGCCTTCGTGCTTCTGAGCGAGCTGACCAAGGCCTGGCTGCTTTACCTGGGCCTGGTGTTCCTGTTCATGGTGATGTTCGCCCCCGGTGGCGTGGCGAGCCTGATCATGATGAATGTGCGCGTGGCCGCGTTCGGAAAACTCAAGCCGCTGCTGGGCGCGTACCTGGCCATGGGCATCACGATCCTGGTCGTGCTGGTAGGCGCGGCCGCGATGATCGAGATGGTCTACCACCTGCAGCTCAATGCGGCGCTGGGCAGCCAGCTGCCGTTCATGGGCCTGACGCTGGACGCCAAGGGCGCCAGCAGCTGGGTCGGCTCCGCCGCGCTGATGCTGGTCGGGCTGAGCCTGTTCGAACTCGTGCGGCGCAGTTTCGCGCGGCAGTGGAGCGCAGTCCAGCAGAGCATCGAAGACCAGCTCCGCCAAAGCGAGGCGAACTGAATGGCCGGCCAACAACCAACCGCGGCGCTGGAACTCCGGGACCTGCGCAAGAGCTTCGGCAAGACGGAGATCATCCGTGGCGTGAACCTCTCGGTCCAGCCTGGGGAGCGCATCGCGGTCATCGGCCCCAACGGTGCCGGCAAGTCGACCCTGTTCAACCTGATCAGCGGGCGCTTCGAGCCCAGTTCGGGCGACGTGTTGCTCAACGGGCAGCGCATCAATGGCAAGCGCCCGTTCGAGATCAACCGCCTGGGACTGTCGCGCAGCTTCCAGATCACGAATATCTTTCCCAAGCTCAGCGTGTTCGAAAACCTGCGTTGCGGTGTGTTGTGGAGCCTCGGGTACAAATACACCTTCCTGAAATTCCTGGCCGACCTCGACGACGCGAACCAGCGCGCCGACGCGTTGATGGCGATGATCAAGCTCGATCACAAGCACGACGTGCTGGCCATGAACCTGACCTACGCCGAGCAGCGCGCGCTGGAGATCGGCATCACCATTGCCGGCGGGGCCAACGTGATCCTGCTCGACGAGCCGACCGCGGGCATGAGCAAGAGCGAGACCAGCCGCTTCATCGGTTTGATCAAGGAAGTGACCGTCGGCAAGACGCTGCTGACGGTCGAACACGACATGGGTGTGGTGTTCGGCCTGGCCGACAAGATCGCGGTGGTGGTCTACGGAGAAGTGCTGGCTTTCGACACACCCGACGCGGTGCGCGCGAATGCCCGTGTGCAGGAGGCCTATCTCGGCTCGTCGGTCGCCGAAAGCCAGGCGGGAGGCCACTGACGATGTTGAAGATCCACGACCTGCACGCCTTTTATGGCAAGAGCCATGTGTTGCACGGGGTCAGCTTCGGCGTGCAGCCCGGTGAAATCGTCGCATTGCTCGGACGCAACGGCTCGGGCCGCTCGACCACGGCCAAGGCGATCATGGGCCTGGTGCAGTGGCAGGGCCAGATGGCATGGAAAGGCGAATCGCTGGAGAACAAGAAGGCGTTCGAGGTGGCGCATCTGGGGATCGGTTATGTGCCGGAGAACCGCGATATCTTTCCGCAGCTCACGGTGCGTGAGAACCTGCTGCTCGGCATGAAGTCGACGAAGCCCGGCGGGCGCTGGAGCATGCAGGACATGTTCGACCTGTTCCCGCGCCTGCAGGAACGCGCCGAAACGCCGGGCGGCGTGCTGTCGGGCGGCGAACAGCAGATGCTCACGATCTGCCGCACGCTGATGGGCGACCCC
>JANMYG010000752.1:0-4384 GCA_031381865.1 Betaproteobacteria bacterium
CCAACATGGAAGCCACCGACGACGGCTACGACGAAGCGCTGCTGCTCGACGCCTCGGGCTTCGTCAGCGAGGGCGCGGGCGAGAACCTGTTCGTCATCAAGGGCGGCGTGGTCTACACGCCCGACCTCAGTGCCGGCGCGCTCAACGGCATCACGCGCAACACCGTCTTCAGCATCTGCCAGGACTTTGGCTTGAAGCTGGTGGAAAAGCGCATCACGCGCGACGAGGTCTATATCTGTGACGAGGCCTTCTTCACCGGCACCGCGGCCGAGGTCACGCCGATCCGCGAGCTCGACCGCATTGCGCTGGGCAGCGGCACGCGCGGGCCGATCACCGAGAAGATCCAGAGCGCGTTCTTCGACATCGTCAATGGCCGCAACCCCAAGTACGCCCACTGGCTGGCCAGGGTCTGAGGCCATGGACAAGATGCAAGTCGAACTGCTGGCCCGGGACCTGAACGCACAGGGCGGGGTGTTCTGCCCCAGCCCCAAGGCCGACATGAAGCTCTGGAACAGCCACCCCAAGGTCTACCTGGACGTGGCGCACACGGGCGAAGCCAAGTGCCCCTATTGCGGCACGGTCTACAAGCTGCGTGCCGGCGAGCACTTCGGCGCGCACCACTGACGGCGGGGTTGCGGCATGCACGGCGCAGCTTTTCATTGAGCTGATCGCTGTTAGCCCGGGCGTGCAGTTGATCGAGAAGATCTTCGCGCAACTGGGTCTGCAGGCCCGTGCGCCGCGCAGGACTTCAGCGCGCTGGATCTGAAGCGGCGTGGACGCCGTGGGCGATTGCGCCGCGCAAGTGCCAAGGGGACGATGACCCGCGCGCGCCCCGACGGGCGCGCACGGTTCGCCACCGCACAGACGAACGGTGACCTCGGCGAACAGACTGGTGCGCCCCTTGGCCGGTACACGGTCGCACCAGAGGTTCCAGGCGATGACATCGATCGTGAACAGCATGGCCTACCGCAATGGCCAATCCCTTGGCGAGATCTCCATCGACGAGATCAGCGAAGTCATCCAGCAGCCCGACACCTTCGTGTGGCTGGGCCTGCACGAGCCCGACGACGAACTGTTGCTCAAGATCCAGGGCGAGTTCGGATTGCATGAACTGGCCATCGAGGACGCCCACCACGCCCACCAGCGGCCCAAGATCGAGGCCTACGACAACTCGCTCTTTATCGTGCTGAAGACGGCGCAGCTGGAAGCGTGCCAGGTGGTCTACGGCGAGACGCACCTGTTCGTCGGCTCGAACTTCCTGGTCTCCGTGCGGCACGGCGCCTCGTCGAGCTACGCGCACGTTCTGCAGCGCTGCGAAGTCGGCACGAAAGGCCTTCACAAGGGTCCCGGCTTCGCCCTGTATGCGGTGCTGGACTTCGTGGCCGACAACTACCAGCCCATCGTGGCGAAGTTCGAACAGGACTTCGAAGCCATCGAGACGGACATCTTCAAAGACCAGTTCGACCGGTTGGTGATCGAGCGGCTGTACGCTCTGAAGCGCCACCTGCTGGAATTGCGCAATGCGGCCTTGCCGGTGGCGGAAATCAGCGCCGAGTTGATGCGCCTGCACGAAGACCTGATCCCGAAGGAACTGCGCGCCTATTTCCGCGACATCCAGGATCACGTCTCGCGGCTGGTGGGCCTGATCGACGGCATGCGCGACATGCTGACCACGGCCATGCAGGTGAACCTGGCCCTGGTGGCCAACAACCAGAACGAGGTCGTCAAACGTCTGGCAGGCTGGGGCGCGATCCTGGCCATCCCCACCGTGATCTTCAGCCTGTACGGCATGAACTTCGAGTGGATGCCCGAGTTGAAGTGGCGGGCAGGTTATCCGGCGGCCGTGTTGGTGACCCTGCTCGGTTGCGTCTTCGTCTTCCGCCGCCTGCGGCGTGCCGGATGGGTTTAGCCCCACCCATGAACTGCGACCTGCGGCACCGGTACACGCGACGTCGGCGCACGCCTGCGCGGCCCATGGACGCGCGTGCAATTCCGGGGCCGCTGCGGCGTGGGCCGACCGGGCCGACTGCTCCATGAGGTCGACCCAGACAACGGCTTCGAAGCTGGCCATCTACGGCGCCATCGCGGCCAACGTTGCGATCGCGGCAACCAAGCTTGTGGTCGCCAGCATCACCGGCAGTTCGGCCATGCTCTCGGAAGGCATTCACTCCGCGGTCGACACCTTCAATGGCGTGCTCCTGCTCGTCGGCATCCGTCTCAGCCAGCGGCCTGCCACGCCCGAACACCCGTTCGGGCACGGCAAGGAGCTGTACTTCTGGAGCCTGATCGTCGCCGTGCTGATCTTCGGCCTCGGCGGCGGTGTCTCGTTCTACGAAGGCGTGCAGCACATGCGCCATCCGGAGCCGCTGCACGACCCCACCTGGAATTACGTGGTGCTCGGCGCTGCAGCGCTTTTCGAGGGCATCAGCTTCGCCATCGCGCTGCGCCAGTTCCTGAGGCTGGCCGGCGGCACGCCGTTCTGGGAGGCCATTCACCGCAGCAAGGACCCGACCACCTACACCGTGCTGGCAGAGGACTCGGCCGCCCTCGTCGGCCTGGCCATCGCCGGGGTGGGGATCGCGCTCAGCCAACACCTGCAGATGCCGGCACTGGATGGCGCAGCCTCGGTGCTGATAGGCGTCCTGCTGGCTGGTGTGGCAAGCCTGCTCGCGTGGGAGTCGCGCGGCCTGCTCATCGGCGAAGGCATCCGCCCGGAGACCGCGCGTGCCATCCGCAACATCGCGCTGGCGCAGCCCGGGGTGCGCGACGTCGGTCGCGTGTTGTCGATGTACGTGGGGCCCGACGACGCGCTGGTCACGATGGATCTCGATTTCGACGAGGGCACGGCCGCTGCCGATGCGGCGCTCGCGATGGCCGAAGTGGGGCGCCGCGTGCGGGAACGCTTTCCGATGATCAAGCGCCTGTTCATCGAGTCCGGTTCGCCGGCCCTGCCGCAGCGCTGGTCCAGGCCGGATGCGATCCGCACGCCGTCCGAGGCCACGGCCACGCCCTGATCGGCGGTGCAAGCGCCGGCTGCCCCGTGCGCGACCTGCCCGCTGTTGCGACGGCCGACCTGCGTGTGTGGGCGCGGCGGCCCGACGCCTACAACCCGGCCCGCAACCGCTTGTTCATGCGCTCCGGAAAGCGGCGGTTCTTGAACAGGTCGATGACGTCTTGAAGGCCCAGATACCGACCGAGCGGGCCTTCCTTGCCCATGACCCTCAGCAACACCGGCCACTCGCCGATCATCAGCGCCCGGTCGATGGTCCGCCGGCGTCCTGCGGCGCGCGCGAAATTGGCGTCCATGTAGGCGCGCAACTCCGGCAGTCCCAGACCGGGTTCCGACGATCCATCGTGGTTCTGTTTCTCGTTGGCAAACTTCCGCAGCCTCGACACTTGCTTTGCATCGATGGCGCCTCGGGCGTTCAGGATGCCTGATCCCGCGCCCTTCTTGTCGAGCGGCCCGCCGCGCAGCGCATTCAGCTTCAAGCCGCGCCACTGTGTATCGACCAGCGACAGGGGACCCAAACCGTTCGCCACCGAACCGATGGCAAAGATCGCGTTGCGCGGCAGCACGGGCCGGCCATCGCCGGCGCGCGCCGTGGCCGCCACAACGGCCGTGACCTTCGCAAGCGGTTCGCGGTCGTCGGACAGCTTTCCCGTCGACACGAGTGCACGCAAGAAAGGACAGGGATTGTTTGCCGACACAGGGTTCGGTCCACTCGACTTTTTGACCACGGCGGTATCTCCAGGATATGGCGTTGTTTGCGGCGCATGGCACGGCTTCGTTGATTGCGCGTCTGCCGTCGCGGTGGCACGGCGCGGCACCCGGGCCTGAAGCCGCGCGCAGCCACTGCAGGACGCTGCCGCCAGGCGCCAATGTCGCTCTGACGATGGAGGGCTGATGCTGACTCCGCCAGAACCTATTGTCCGTTCGGTACCGAACATGAACTGCGGTGTACGGAGGCGCGCCGCGATCCGTTCGGGAACGCTCGCAGCGGGCCGCCGCCGTCTGCGACGCCGACCGGTGTGCTGGCGCTGCCCTCAGATGGCGGCTCAGGGTCGGATGGGGGGCTGCGACCATCGAATTGATCGCCACATGGCCGACCGCCAAGCGGTACCTTCAACGCTGGCCCCGGGCCAGGCAGGTCGAAAAGCCGGATGACCGGGCTCCGTCTGTTGCGGGCACTCCAGAGCCACTGGGAACCCGCGCCGGCATCGGGTTTGCGGGTTTGCTTGGGCCAACAGCGCAGTCAATCTGCGCCGGGCTGGGTGTTAATCAGTTGATGGCCCAAAAACGCCGGGTATCGTGCATCGCCCCGGATGTCGTTGCGCTGCGATTGCCAGCGTCTGGCGGGTCCGCGTAGTGAGGGCCGGTCGCCGA
>JANMYG010000760.1:0-5213 GCA_031381865.1 Betaproteobacteria bacterium
ACAACATGCAGCTCGGCGGCGCGCAGGAGAACGTCACCCAGACCCGCGCCGGAACGATCCACATGACCTGGGTCGGCATGGCCTTCCTGTCACGCACCGTGCCCGAACTCGAGGCGGTGAGCCTGCCGTTCATGTTCCCGACGCGCGAAATCGCCTACAAGGTGATCGACGGCCCGGCCGTGGACCTGATCGAGGCCAAGATGGCCGACAACGGATTCACGTCGCTCGGCTTCATGGAACTCGGCTCGCGCCAGGTCACCAACAGCGTGCGGCCGATCAAGACCATGGCCGATCTCAAGGGCCTGAAGATCCGCATGCAGCCCAACGAGACCCATCTGGCGACCTTCCGCGCGCTGGGTGCCAACCCGCTGGCGATGGACATCAAGGAGGTCTATTCGGCGTTGGAACAGAAGGTGATCGACGGCCACGAAAACCCCTACGCGCTGATCCTCACCAGCCGCTTCAACGAGGTGCAGAAATACCTTTCCAACACCGGGCACTTCTTCGACTTCATCGCCGTGGTCGGCAACAAGAAGAAGTTCGATTCGCTGTCGCCCGAGCATCAGAAGATCGTTCGCGCCGCGATGAGCAAGGCGGTGGCCGCTCAGCGAATTGCCGCGACCAAGGCCGATGGCGAGGCGCTGGCCGAGTTGCAGAAGAAGGGCATGGTCTACACCGAGATGGCGGCCAGCGAGCGCGAGGCGATGCGCAAGGCGTCGGCGCCCGTGATCGACGAAGTGCGCAAGCGTCTGGGCGGCACCCTGGTCGACCAGGTGCTGGCCGAAGTCAAGAAGGCGGGCGGCTGAAGCCAGACGAGCCCGGCGGCAGCGACCTTCCACGGCCGCCTGGTGTCTTGAATTGCGGAACTCTTACCAATACTGAAACAAACGGACGGCGCCCATGCACCAGGACTTGACAGGATTCAGGCCGATGGCCGGTGGCAACGGGGCGATGCGCGGGTTCGCGCTCGCCATCGCGACCGTCGACCTGGCCGCAGCCTGGGCCATCGTGGTCTCGATCTCGGTCATGGTCACCTTGGTGGCGGCGCAGGTGCTGATGCGCTACGTGTTCAACGCCTCCGTGTCCTGGACCGACGAGACCTCCCGCCTGGCGTTCGTGTGGTCGATATTCCTGGGCATTCCACTGGGCATCCGCAGCGGCTCGCATATCGGCATTGCGGCGCTGACCGCGCGTCTGCCCGAGATCCCGCGCGACACCCTGGCGCGTGCCATGGCATTGTTGGGGGCGGTCCTGATGGGCCTCGTCGCCTGGCAGTCCGCACGCATCGCATATGAACAGTGGGACGAGTTGATGGGTGCGGTCAACATGAGCACCGGCTGGTTCATGCTTGCCGTGGCCTTCGGCGCGGCCCACTCGATGCTGCATCTGGCGTGGATCGTGCTCAATGGCCCGCACGAAGGCTTCGACGCAGTCAACGAAGGAGGACTGCAATGAGTTGGACCGTGGTCGGGGTGTTTTTTGCGGTGTCGATCCTGGGCATGCCGCTGGCCTTCGGCCTGGGCGCCGCCGGTGTGGTGGCGCTCGCGGTCAGCGACGTCGATTTCAACCTGCTGCCCTCGCGCATGATGAGTTCGGTCAACGCCTTTCCGCTGATGTCGATCCCGTTCTTCATCCTGGCCGGCGAGTTGATGCTCAAGGCCGGCATGATGGAGCGGCTGATCGACCTGGCCAATGCGGTGGTGGGTCGGGTGCGTGGTGGCCTGGCCCATGTCACGATGATTGCCGGCCTGGGCCTGTCCACGGTGTCGGGCGCCGCGGTCGCCGACGCCAGCGCGCTCGGCAGCACGCTGATTCCGTCGCTCAAGAAACTCTACGGCACCGGTTTCTCGGCCGCCGTGTGCGCCGCCGCTGCCAACCTGGGTCCGATCATCCCGCCCTCGGGTGCGATGATCGTCTACGCATTCATGGCCGGCTCCTCGGTGTCGGTCGGCGGCATGTTCATGGCCGGCGTGGTGCCGGGCGTCATTCTGGTCATCCTGATGATGGTCGCCTGTTCCGTGATCGCGATCCGGCGCAACTACCCGCTCTCGGGCGAGGCGTTTTCCCTGGTGCGCATCGGCGCCGAACTCAAGCGTTCGATCCTGATCTTCATGATGCCGGTGGTGGTGATCGGCGGCATCGTCGGCGGCGCCTTCACGGCCACCGAAGGTTCCGCCGTGGCGGTGGTGTACGCGCTGCTGGTCGGTTTCTTCGTCACTCGGCGCCTGAGCCTGCGTGACCTGCCGGGCGCGCTGGTGCAGACCGCCATCACGTCGGCCGTGGTCGGCGCCATGATCGCCTTCGCGTCGGTGGTCACCTACATGCTGACGATCGACATGTTGCCGGCCAAGCTGCTGGTGGCGATACAGTCGTTCACGACCAGCCCGACCATGTACCTGGTGCTGGTGGCGGTGGTGCTGTTCGTGGTCGGCATGTTTCTGGAATCCAACGCCGCCTACATCATGCTGGTGCCGCTGCTGCACCCGATCGCGATCAAGTTTGGCATCGACCCGCTGCACTTCGGCTTCCTGTTCGTGTTCAACCTCGTGATCGGCATGTTGACGCCGCCGGTGGGGGTGGTGCTGTTCGTCATCTGCGGCATCGCCAAGATCTCGCTGGGCGAGTTGACCAAACACGTGTGGCCGTTCATCGCGATCATGTACGGGCTGCTGATCGTGTGCATGTTCGTGCCGCAGCTGGTGCTGACCCTGCCACGCATGATGGGTTATTGAGATGGTGCAAGCGCAGCCCGCGGCCGAGCGATTCGTCGCCCAGCGGCATTTCATCGGCACCATCACGCCGTCGGGCAACACGGTCGTGGAGCGCATCACGCTGGGCATCGCGCGCGAGCTGCCCACCGTGTCGGCGCATTTTTCGCGCACGCCGGTGTTCGGCTCCGCCGACCCCTCGCCCGACAGTTACAGGACCGAGGGCCTGCTGGCCGCGGCGCGGCTGCTGGCGCACGCAGCCCCGCAGGTGCTGGTGTGGAACGGCAGCAAGGGGGCGGGCATCGGTTTTGCGCACGACCGCGCGCTGGTCGAGGCGATCCGGACCGAGACCGGCATTGCGGCCACGACCTCGATCCTCGGTTTGGCGGCGCTGTTCGCGGCATGCGCCATCCGGCGCATCGCCGTCGTGACGCCGTATGCGCAAAAGTCCCACCAGCAAACCCTCGACAACCTGCGCCGCGAGGGCTTCGACTGCGTTGCGCACGCCCACAGCGGCTTGAGCGACAACCTCTCCTACGCCAGCGTCGCGCCGCAGCAGATTGCCGCCATGGTGCGCGAGGTGGCTGCCGCGCGACCGCAGGCGGTGTTGTGCCTGTGCACCAATTTCCCGGCCGCCGTCATCGCCGCGCCGATGGAGGCCGAGCTGGGCATCCCGGTCTACGACTCGACCGCGCTCGGTGTCTGGCATGCGTTGCAACTGTGTGGTGTCGACAGCCGTGCTGCCGCGCCGTTGTGGGGTTCGCTGTTTGCGGAAGTGCTGCGATGACGCCCGGTGCCTTGCTGATCCGCAATGCCCAGGTGCTGGCGCTCGACGACGCCGGCCAAGAATGGCCGTGCGCCGACGTGGTGGTCGATGCCGGCCGGATCGCCGCCATCGGACCCGGCGCCGCCGGCGCCTGGACCGGCCCGGTGGCGCGCACCATCGACGCCAGTGGCTTGCTGGCCATGCCGGGCCTGGTCAACGCCCATTTCCATTCGCCCGGCAACCTGATGAAGGGTTGCCTGGACGGCATGCCGCTCGAGTTGTTCATGCTGCACGAAGTGCCGCCGCTGTCCGACGCCCGCAACTCCGAGCGCCTGGTCTATGTACGCACGCAGCTCGGCGCGGTCGAGATGCTGCGCCGCGGCATCACCTGCGTGCACGACGACGCCTACCACGTGCCGGTGGCCAGCCGCGAGGGCATCGACGCGATCATGCAGGCATACGCCGACGTGGGCATCCGCGCGACCGTGGCGATCGACCAGCCCAACGTGGTCGAGTACGACAAATACCCGTTCCTGGCCGAACTGCTGAGCCCGGCGCAGCGGCTGGCGATGGATGCCGCGCCCCGGCAGGGTACACAGGAGTTGCTGGAGCTGTACCAGCACCTGATCACGCGCTGGCACGGTGCGGCCGGCGGCCGGCTCGCGGCGGCGGTGTCGTGTTCGGCCCCGCAGCGCGTGACGGTGGACTATTTCGAAGGGCTGTCCGCCCTGTCGCATGCGCACGACCTGCCGTTCAACGTCCACATCCTGGAGACCCGGCTGCAGCGTGTGCTGGGTGAGCAGAAATACGGCACGTCGCTGGTGCGCTACGTGCACGAGCTGGGGCTGCTCGACGAACGCATGCTGGTGATCCACGCGATCTGGATCGACGCGCAGGACATCGCGCTGCTGGCGCGCTCCGGTTGCAGCGTGGCGCACAACCCGGTCTGCAACCTGCGCCTGGGCAGCGGCGTGATGCCGTGGCGCGCGCTGCGCGAGGCGGGTGTGCCCTTGTGCCTGGGCACCGACGAGATGAACACCGACGACACCACCAACCTGTGGCAGGTGGCCAAGACCGCCGCGTTGCTGCAGACCCTCACCAACGCGGATGACCGGCTCTGGCCGCAGGCGGGCGAATTCCTGCACGCCGCCACGCGTGGCGGGGCGCGCGCCATCCGCCGCGGCGCCGACCTGGGGCAACTGCTGGTGGGCGCCGCCGCCGACCTGTGTCTGCTGGACCTCGACACGCATGCCTTCACGCCGCTCAACGACCTGCGCCGCCAGCTCGTGTACTGCGAGGACGGCAGCTCGGTGCGGTACACGGTCGTCAACGGCGCGGTGGTGTTCGAGGCTGGCCGCGTCACCACGGTGGACGAGCGCGCGTTGCGCGCAGAAGCCCGCGCCCTGATGGCTGGGTACCGCGCGCGGATGGCGCACGCCAGCGCGCAGGCCGCGGCGCTGGAGCCGGTCTACCGCGCGATGCTCGAGCGCGCGGCGCAGGTGCCGGTGACCATGCAGCGGCGCATCGGTACCTGATCAACCAGGAACAATTCCTTCATCCACCTGTTCAACCCAAGGAGACCCCCATGAAACTTCGGCTCATCACCACCCTGTGCGCGTTCCTGATCGGCGCCGCACCGGCCTTTGCGCAGGACAAGATCAGGTTCAAGGTGGTCGGCCAGCCGCTGGCCGGCGGCATGATCCAGAAGTTCAAGGAGCAGCCGTTCTTCGAGACGCTGG
>JANMYG010000778.1:0-5694 GCA_031381865.1 Betaproteobacteria bacterium
TGCATGGCATGCACCTGCAGTGATGCGCATAACGCATCGGTCGGGTGGCCGCGAAGACGCAGGTGGACCGCAAGCATGGCTGGAGCGCAGGTTGCTGGGCCGTTGCGGCGCTGTTGCTGTTGTTGCAGGACCTCTGGCAAGGCGCGAGCCAGGTGGAGTCGGTTCCGTACCGCGCCTTCGAGCAGGCGCTCGCCGACGGCCGCATCGCCGATGTGGTGATCTCCGCGAACACGGTCATGGGGCGGCTCACGACACCCGACGGGCGCAAGACGACGATGGTCGCGGTGCGGGTCGAGCCGGAGCTCGCGGCCCGGCTGGCAGTCGGGCGCGGCCTTATTCGCCGGCGGCGGACCACCCCGTCCCGGCGCCGGGTGTGCGGCGCGCCTGCTGGCGCGCCATCAGCACCAGGGCTTCGACCGGGCGCGGCGTGCCGAACAGGTGGCCCTGGAATGCATGGCAGCCGAACTCCGCCAGCATGTCGCGCTGGGCTTCGGTCTCCACGCCTTCCGCGATCACCGTCAGGCCGAGGCTGTGGCCCAGGTCCACGATCGTGCGCGCGATGGCCGCGTCACGCGGGTTGCTAAGCAGGTCCTGCACGAACGAGCGGTCGATCTTGAGCTGGTCCAGCGGCAGGTGCTTGAGGTGCGACAGGGACGCATAACCTGTGCCGAAGTCGTCGAGCGAGAAACCGACGCCGCACTCCTTGAGCGCCTGCATCTTGGCGATGGTGCCGTCGAGGTCGTCCAGCATCATGCTTTCGGTCAGTTCGAGCTGCAGCCGCCGCGGCACTGCGCCAGTGCGGTCGAGCACCTCCAGCACCTGCGGCACGAAGCGCCGGTCGCGCAGCTGCAGCGCGCTGATGTTGACCGACACCCGAAGCCCCGCCAGGTCGGGATCGCCGGCCCACAGCGCCAGCTGCGCACACACGGATTCGAGCACCCACTGCCCGATGCCCTGGATCAGGCCGGCCTCCTCGGCCACCGTGATGAATGCGTCGGGCTCGACTAGGCCACGCACCGGATGTTGCCAGCGCAGCAGCGCCTCGGCGCCCCGCAAGCGCAGCTGGCGGTCGAATGCGGGCTGGTAAAACAGGACGAATTCGGCTTGTTGCAGGGCGTGGCGCAGCTCGGCCTCGAGCGTGGCGCGCTGCTGCAGCGAGCGCTGTGTGGCCGAGTCGAAGAATCGCAGCGCGTTGCGTCCGGCGGTCTTGGCCTGGTACATGGCCTGGTCCGCGCGCATGAGCAGTTCGTCCACGGTGCTGACGTGGTCGCTGAACAGCGCCACGCCGATGCTGGCGCTGCCCACCTGCTCGCGTCCGGCAATGCCATAGGGCCGGTGCAGCGCCGCAAGGATCTTCTCGCCCACCGCCTTGGCCTGCGCGGCGGCCTCGGTCGGGGTGACGCTCAGGTCGGCCGCCAGCATCACGACGAATTCGTCGCCGCCCAGCCGCGCCACGGTGTCGCCTTCGCGCACGCAGGTCGTGAGGCGCTGCGCCACCTGCTGCAGCAGGATGTCGCCCTTGTCGTGGCCCAGCGTGTCGTTGACGTGCTTGAAGTGGTCCAGGTCGATGAACATCAGGGCGCCCTCGCGGCCGGAGCGGGCACTGATCGCCAGCGCCTGCTGCAACCGGTCCTTCATCAGGCGCCGGTTGGGCAGGCCCGTGAGCGGGTCATAGAAGGCGAGTTGCGCGATTTCCTCCTCGCGCGCCTTGCGCTGCGAGATGTCCTGCATCGTGCCGACGTAGCGGGTCACCTGCTGATCGTCGTCGCGCACGGCGCTGATGGTCAGCCATTGCGGGTAGATGTCGCCGTTCCTGCGCCGGTTCCACAGTTCGCCACGCCAGGCGCCGGTGTCGTGCAAGCTGGCCCACATCGCGGCATAGAAGGCGGCGTCCTGGCGACCGGAATGCAACAGCCGAGGGGTCTGGCCCACCGCCTGCTCCGCCTCGTAACCCGTCATCTCGGTGAACGCCCGGTTGACGCGTTCGATGACACCGCGGGCGTCGGTGATCATGATGCCTTCCTGGGCCTCGAACGCGGTCGCCGCCAGCCGCAGCTCCGCCTCGGACAACTTGCGTTGCGTGATGTCGGTCAGCGTGATGCGCAGCATCGGCCCGCTATCTTGCGCCGCTACACGCACCCCATCGATGCGACCATGGAATTCGCGCCCACCAGGGCGCCGCAGCTCCAGCTCGATGCTTTCTGCATTGCCGTGCCGCGCCAGGGCCAGGCAATACAGGTGCCATCGGTCGCTGTCGGTGGACCGCACGCAGGCCGCGAAATGGGTGCCTTTCAACGATCCCCGGTCCGCGCCCAGCAGCGCCGCGCCTTTCAGGTTGGCCTCAACGACAACGCCCTGGGAGTCCAGGGTCAGGTAACCCACGGGTGCAAAGTCGTACAAGTCCAGGTAACGGTCGCGCGCGGCAACGAGCGCCAGCTGCACGCGGCGCAGTTCCTCGTTCTGCATCCGGAGCTCGAGCTGGTGCACCTGGAGTTCATGCAGCTGGTCGGGCGCAGGTTGCGGGGGCGCCGCGGCCGACCGCAAGTCCGCCACCGGCGTTTTGTAATCGGAGCGCGGCCGCGCACTTCTGGCACCCGGGCGTTGTGGTGGCTGTTTCATGGCGCACAGACCTTGTGCGGACCATGCTTGTTGTCCTGAACCGCCAGCGCGCCCATGCAGTTGTAGGCACCCGCGTACGGCGGTGCCGGCGACTTGTAGGCCCCGGCCCGATCCGGGCTTTTTCTGGTTGCCATGCTGGTCCCTCTTCTAGGCTGCTCGCAGGCAGCGCGCCACAGCCGTTGACCGCCCGGGCAGAACTTGCCGAACCGGCCCGCGAACGGTCGCGGACCTGCTGGCAGGCGCGGTTCCCGTTCGTAGCGGCAAAACCATTCTAGCGATCGCGCGGCGGGTCGACGACGACGATGCTTGCGCTCGCTCAATCGCGCCACGCGCGGGTGCACGACCATGGCATCTGCTAACAGCAGGGGGCACTGTCATGGTGGCCAAACAGCTCATTTTTCGTGAAGAAGCGCCCGACAAGATCCGCCGCGACGGCGCGATCTCGATCGAGGACGGCTCCGGCCTGGCCAGCGAGCTCGAGGTGGTCGAAGGCATGCAGTTCGATCGCGGCTTCCTGTCGCCGTCTTTCATCAACAACGCCGAGCGCCGGAGCGCGGTGCTCGAAGACGACCGCGCGTTCGGCTACAACGCCTCCACGCGCGAATACGGCGACCTGCTGCAGATGGGTGCCATCGACCCGGCCAAGGTGACGCGCCTGGCGCTGCAGCACGCGAGTTCGATCGCCAGCCTGATCCTGACCACCGATTGCCTGATCGCCAACGCCCCGGCGCCCAAGGCGCCAGCCGCGCAGGGCATGCCGGGCGCGCAGGGTCCGGAGTTCTAGCGCGGCAGCGGCGCGCGGTTCGATCAACACGGCGGGGTGAAGACCATGGTGCATGCGAGTCTGGTGGAGCAGGTGTCGATGGGTCCGCTGGCATTGCCCGGCGACCTCGAATTGCCGCACGATGCCGCGGCACTGGTGCTGTTCGCCCACGGCAGCGGCAGCAGCCGGCAAAGTGCGCGCAATCGGCATGTGGCGGAGGTGCTGCACCGGCATCGGCTGGGGACGCTGTTGTTCGACCTGCTGAGTCCGGACGAAGTCGCCGACCGGCGCAATGTGTTCGACATCGCGCTGCTGGGCGCGCGGGTCGGCATGGCGCTGGTCTGGGCGTCGAACCAGTCCGCGTTGTCCGGTCTGCCGCTGGGCCTGTTTGGCGCCAGCACCGGTGCTGCCGCTGCGCTGGTGGCGGCGGCCGCGCGGCCGGGCGGCGTCGCGGCCGTGGTCTCGCGTGGCGGCCGTCCGGATCTCGCCGCCGATTGCCTGGCGCGCGTGGATGCACCCACGTTGCTGATTGTCGGCGGCGCCGACCAGGAGGTGCTGGCGCTCAACCGCGCTGCGCTGCGATTGCTCACCTGCACCAGGCGCCTGGAAGTGGTCCCGGGTGCGACCCACCTGTTCGAGGAACCCGGCGCGCTTGATTGCGTCGCCGAGATCGCCGCCGCCTGGTTCGAGACCCACCTGTCCAGCCGGCGATTCCAGTGAGGCCGGCCCGGCAAGGAGACGATCAATGCGGGATTCCAACGTGGCGAAGCTGACGAACCTGGTGCGCAGTGCCGAGCGGCGCGCCATCGCGCCCGACCACCTGGTGCAATCGAGCCTGGCGATCGTGCTGGCGGGCGGGCGCGGTTCGCGCCTCAAGCAGCTGACCGACCGGCGCGCGAAACCGGCGGTTCCTTTCGCTGGCAAGCTCAAGGTGATCGATTTCGCGCTCAGCAACTGCATCAATTCGGGGATCCGGCGCATCGGCGTGCTGACCCAGTACAAGGCGCAGAGCCTGATCCGCCACGTGGCGCGCGGCTGGGGATTCCTGGACGCGACACTGGGCGAGTTCATCGACGTCGTGCCGGCGCAGCAGCAGATCGACGAGGGCTGGTACAGCGGCACCGCCAACGCCGTGTACCAGAACCTGGGCCTGTTGCGCGAGGCCAATCCGCGCTTCGTGCTGGTGCTGGCGGGCGACCATGTCTACAAGATGGACTACCGCCTCATCATCGCCGACCATGCGCAGCGCGGTGCCGACGTCACCGTCGCATGCATCGAGGTGCCAGTCGAGCAGGCCTGCGATTTCGGCGTGATGCGCGTCGAAGCCGACCGGCGCGTCAGCGCCTTCGTGGAAAAACCCGCCCGTCCGGCGGAGATACCGGGAAGGCCCGGAATGGCGTTGGCCAGCATGGGCATCTACGTGTTCAGCGCGGCCTTCCTCGACCGCGAGTTGCGCCGCGATGCCGCCGACCCGGCTTCATCACACGACTTCGGGCGCGACATCATTCCCGGGCTGTTGTCCAGCGCGCGTGTCTATGCGCACGACTTCGCCGAAAGCTGCGTCAACATGACCGACTCCCGGCCCTATTGGCGCGATGTAGGCACGCTGGACGCCTACTGGGAGGCCAACATGGACCTGACCCGGCCGCTGCCGGAGCTGAACCTGTACGACGACGCGTGGCCGATCCGCAGCCTGCAGCACCAGCTTGCGCCGGCCAAGTTCGTGTTCGACGACGCCTGGCGCCGTGGCATGGCGATCGATTCGCTGGTTTCCAGCGGCTGCATCGTCAGTGGCGCCACGGTGCGCCGCTCGCTGCTGTTCTCGAAAGTGCGGGTCGGCGAGGGCAGCGAAGTGACCGATTCGCTGCTGCTGCCCAACGTGGTGGTCGGCCGCGACGTGGTGTTGCGCCGCACGATCATCGACAAACACTGTGTCGTGCCCGACGGGCTGCAGGTGGGCGTCGATCCGGCCGAGGACCGGCGCCGCTTCATGGTGACCGAAAAAGGCGTGACGCTGGTAACGCCCGAGATGCTCGGGCAACGCATGCGGCGCGATTCCGGGAGCCTCGACACGCCCGACACGAATTATTGAGGGGGACCACATGCTCAAGCTGCTAATAGCGGTGGACGGTTCGGCCCATTGCCTGCGTGCGATCGAGGCGGTGGCACAACGCGTGCTCCATCTCGTCGACCTGCCGGTGCTGCTGGTGAAGTAGTGCCCGCGCGCGGATCGACGGGTCTGGCCTAGAACTCGACCCGGTAGTCGAGCGGCCAGTGTTTCGAGAGTTCGACCAGCACGCGTTTGTCGGCGC
>JANMYG010000797.1:0-13184 GCA_031381865.1 Betaproteobacteria bacterium
CAGAAAAAGCGGCCCGGTGATCGCGTTGGCCTTGCGGTACCCGCAGATCGCCTGCGTGATGGCCAACACGTGCCATTCGTTGAACGAGCGGTCGAAGGCCGAACCGCGATGCCCCGACGTTCCAAACGCGACACGATTCGCCGGCGCCCACGGGTCGGGTTCGTCCGAGTGGTACGCGGCGACGAGCCTGGCCACGTCGATCAGCGACGACGGCGGCGCGGGTTTGCCGGCCAATGGGCTGATGACGGTCGTCACGCGTGGCTCAGGCGAGGTTCATGGCGAACTCGCAGTGGCGGTGCGTGCGGCCTTTTCCCGGATACGCCCGAGCAGCGCCTTCCACGACGCATCAAACGCCGCGACGCCTTCGCGTTGCAGCCGTGCAGCCAGCGCTACGTCGTCGACCCCTTCGCGCCTGAACTCCTGGAGCACCGCCTCGGCATCGCCGCCATCGGTGGGCAAGACAGGACCGACCTTGCCGTGCGCGGCAAAGGCGAGCAGTGTCTTCTCTGGAATCGTATCGATGGTGCCGGCAGCCGCAAGGGCTTCGACATACAACGTGTCGCGTGCGGCGGAATCCTTGCTGCCGGTGCTGGCCCACAACATGCGCTGGGGTCGGGCGCCGGCCGCTGCGAGCTTGCGCCAGCGTTCCGACGCCAGCAACTCACAGGACGCCTTGTAGGATCGCATCGCCATGGCGATGCCGATGCGGTTGTGCATTGGCGGCTGCATCCCCTCCTTCACAGCCACGTCCCAGCGGCTGACGAACAGGGAGGCAACCGAGGCGATGTTCGCTTGCCGCCCGGCTGCAATGCGCCGCTCGATGCCGCGCAGGTACGCCTCGGCCGCAGCCATGCAGTGCTCGCGCGAGAACAGCAGTGTCACGTTGATCGGAACGCCGTCGAAGATCGATTGTTCGATAGCCACGATGCCTGCGGGTGTGCCGGGAATCTTGATAAAAAGGTTGGGCCGCGCCGCGCGGGCGTGCAGATCCGCGGCCGCCTTGACGGTGTTGGCCGTGTCGTGGGCGAGCAGTGGCGAGACCTCGAGCGAGACCCAGCCATCGACGCCGCTGCTCGCATCGAAGAGCGGCCGCAACAGATCGGCTGCCTGCGTCAGGTCCTGCAGCGCGAGCTCGAAGAAAATCTCCTGGTCCGACAGGCCGCGTGCAGCCAGACTTCGAATTGTTCCGTCATAGGCAGCGCCGCCGCCGATCGCATGCTCGAAGATGGTCGGGTTGGAGGTCAGACCGGTCACTGACAACTCGTCGATGTAGCGCGAGAGGGTGCCACTGGTCAGCAGGTCACGGGTGATGTTGTCGAGCCACAGGCGCTGGCCCAGATCGTGCAGCGCTTTGGTGGTGGGGTTCATGATTTTCCCTTCGAAACAGGTGCCGAGTCTTCGCGGCCAAACAGCGCGCGAATGTCGATATCGAGCAGGTCGCCGATATGGTCCACGCTGAAATCGGCCGGCGGATAAGCGGCGACATTGGCCGGGTCCAGCGCGTAGTGGCCCTGGCGCGGGAAGACTGTCGTCAAACGACCCTGCATGGCAGCCTTCATGGCCGCGAGAATGCGCAGCTTGTCGTCCACCATCACGTAATGCCGCGCCGGGTAGTGGCGCTGCATCGCATCCAGCATCTGCTCCTTGTGGATGTAGATCAGCACCCGGCCTCCCACCGCATCCCACAGGCCCGAGCGCTTGACCTTGCGCGGCTGAAAGACCACGTCGCCATCCGACAGGATCACCGGGCGGCCGAAACCGTTCAGCCGCTCGACGACGGCCAGAGCGTGCGGGTACAAGGCATCGGCGAACGGGTAGTCGATGAGGAAACTCGCCATCTCCAACAGGTTGAGTTCGCCGCCGTTCCCCAGCTCCGCATCCAGACGGTACAGCTGCAACGCGCCCAGGTAGTCGGCGTAGCCGAGTTCGCGGCGCAAGGCCTCGAAACTCACCCAATAACGGGCGGCACTTCGTGCGCCGAATTCACGCTCGAGGTGAGCGCGCAGATCAGCCACGATGCGGTCGTTGTCGAGCAACGTGTTGTCCACGTCCAGCAGGAACACCACGTCGTCGGGTGCGGTCACGGGAACACCTTCGTGCAGCGCACTCTGCCATGCATGCCGCGATGCCGCAGGCCCTTCTTGGTCATCTACTGCCTCGCCCACTTGAGATGGAAGAAGTTGTAAATCGGCACATACACGAGCCCCGCGAACGCGCCATAGAGAAAACTCTGGATCAAGCCAATCAGGAAGCCACGCCAACTGTTCGGCTCGAAGCCCGGCAATACTTGCCTGAGAAAGGTCTCCATGTGCATGCTGGCCGGGGTCACCATGCCGTAGACGACACAAAACACGAACGTAAACGTCGCCCACGTCGCCAAGGACCAAGTCACAACTTTCATATTCAGCATTTCATTGCCCCTTTTCAAATCAGTATCCGGCGCCTCAGTGGCGGTGTTCCGGCGCGGGTTCGGAACGGCGTTGCGCGCTGTCTTTGCCGGCCGGCTTGGGGTCAGAATCGCCATCGCCACGCCCCCCTCCGTGTCCACCATGGCCACCATGGCCACCGTGCCCCCCATGCCCGCCGTGCCCAAACATGTGCATCGCCACGAAGGCGACAAAAAACAGCACCCAAACCCAGTTTTGTGACAACCATTCCATGATTTACTCCTTTGTCAAATTGAACCGTTGAGCGGCAAATTCACCGAACGTCTTGCGGCGCTCGGTCATGCCGCAACTCGCCGCCTCGCCCGCCTGGAGCGACACCTTCGCGTCACTGACCCCGGGCACGGCCTGGAGTGCTTTCGTCACGTTGCTGAAGCAGCCGCCGCAGGTCATC
The DNA here is from genome assembly GCA_031381865.1 of Betaproteobacteria bacterium. GTDB lineage: Bacteria > Pseudomonadota > Gammaproteobacteria > Burkholderiales > Burkholderiaceae_C > CAISIP01. The sequence goes on from JANMYG010000797.1 coordinate 2,839, forward strand.
CCCGTTACTTTCAAGAGTTCGGTGTGCATGATGAAGTACCTTGCAGTTGTGGAACCAAAGCCGAGGAAGACGGGTGTGACCTCTCAGTGACTGTGCCCGCACACTGGATCGTGTGTCCGTGCGTGGGCGCACGCCGCGAGATGGAAAGTCGGCGCCGCGTGTGAGGACAAAACGTCGCCGTCGCTGCGTCCCATATCGTCGTGTTGCCGGTTCTGCCCCGACGGGAAAACAACAGCTTGATCATGGTGTCCAGCGCCAGTCGCGGACTTCTGGCATGTCGTCGCCATGCGCGCTGATGTACAGCTTGTGACGCTGCATGGTCACCTGGTATCGTGTCGTCGCACTTTCCACCAGGTGCGCAAGGCGTGGAATTCGCCGGATGGCGTCGAGCGCCAGTTGATAACGGTCGAGATTGTTCAACACCACCATGTCGAATGGGGTCGTGGTGGTGCCCTCCTCTTTATAGCCCCGCACATGAATGTTGTCGTGGTTGCGCCGGCGGTAGGTCAGCTTGTGAATCACCGCGGGGTAGCCGTGAAAGGCGAAGATGACCGGCTTGTCGGCCGTGAACATCGCATCGAAATCATCATCCGACAGGCCATGCGGGTGATCGGACGGGGGTTGCAGCACCATCAGATCCACCACGTTGACGACACGGATGCGGATGTCCGGCACGTACTCGCGCAGCAGCGTGACGCAAGCCAGCGCCTCGAGGGTCGGCACATCACCGGCGCAGGCCAGGACCACATCCGGATCCTCACCATCATTGCCGGCCCAACGCCAGATGCCCGCGCCAACGGTGCAGTGATGAATGGCGGATTCCATGTCAAGCCACTGCGGCTGCGGTTGCTTGCCGGCAATGATCAGGTTGACGTAGTTGCGGCTGCGCAAACAGTGGTCGGCGACCGACAGGAGGCAATTCGCGTCAGGCGGAAGATAGATCCGAACGACGTCCGCCTTCTTGCTCGCGACATGGTCGATAAAACCTGGATCCTGGTGTGAAAATCCGTTGTGGTCCTGTCGCCAGACATGCGACGTGAGCAGGTAATTCAACGAAGCAATCGGCCGGCGCCAGGGGATCTGGCGGCACACCTTCAGCCACTTGGCGTGCTGATTGAACATCGAATCGATGATGTGGATGAAGGCTTCGTAACACGAGAACATGCCATGGCGCCCGGTAAGGAGGTAGCCCTCGAGCCAGCCTTCGCACAGATGTTCGCTCAGCACCTCCATGACGCGGCCATCGGCGCTGAGATGGTTGTCGCCCTGCTCGATGGTGCCCATCCATGCCTTGCCGGAGACCTCGAAGACAGCCTCCAGCCGGTTCGACGCGGTCTCGTCCGGGCCGAACAGTCGAAAGTTGCGTTGCTCGAGATTGCGCTGCATCACGTCGCGCACAAAGTGTCCGAGCACCCGGGTGGCCTCGGCCTCGACGCCGCCAGGGGCGGATACCGCCACGGCGTAATCGCGGAAGTCAGGCATCGACAACGCTTTGAGCAATTCACCACCATTGGCGTGGGGATTGCTGCCCATGCGCCGCTGACCTGTTGGCGCAAGCGCGGCGTACTCCTCGCGCAATCGTCCATCCTGGTCAAACAGCTCTTGCGGGCGGTAACTCCTGAGCCAATCTTCGAGTTGCTGCAAGTGTTCGGGGGTCTTGATGTCAGCGATCGGGACCTGGTGCGCGCGCCATGTGCCCTCAACCGGCTTGCCATCGACAAACTTCGGGCCGGTCCAGCCTTTGGGGGTGCGCAGAACGATCATTGGCCAGCGTGGCCGCTGTGGGCTCTTATTCCCGCCATGCGAACGCGCCGTGCTCTGAATCTCGCGAATGCGCAACAGAACCGTATCGAGCGTACCGGCGAGGCTTTGATGCACCTGCACGGGATCGTCGCCCTCGACGAAGTGTGGCTCGTGGCCGTAGCCCCGTAGCAGGTCGGTCAATTGCGCGTGACTGATACGCGCCAGCACCGTCGGATTGGCGATCTTGAAACCATTGAGGTGCAGGATCGGGAGCACCACGCCATCGCGCGCAGGATTCAGGAAGTTGTTGGACTGCCAGCTCGCCGCCAGCGCACCGGTTTCCGCCTCGCCGTCGCCGATGACACAGGCAACGACCAGATTCGGATTGTCGAATGCAGCACCGTAGGCATGGGCCAATGAATATCCCAGCTCTCCGCCTTCGTGTATCGAGCCTGGGGTTTCTGGCGAAACGTGGCTGGGGATTCCGTACGGCCAGGAAAACTGGCGAAAGAGGTTTTGCAGTCCGTGCCGGTTGCGCTCGATCGCCGGAAAGTGCTCCGTATACGACCCTTCCAGATAGGTGTGCGCCACGATACCCGGGCCACCATGGCCGGGACCAATGACGTAGATCATGTTCAGATCGTTCTCCTTGATCAACCGGTTCAGGTGGACATAGAGAAGGTTCAAGCCCGGTGTCGTGCCCCAATGCCCCAGCAGGCGAGGCTTGACATGTTCGAGCGTGAGCGGCGATTCAAGCAAGGGGTTGTCGTGCAGGTAGATCTGCCCAACCGAAAGGTAGTTTGCAGCGCGCCAGTAGGCGTGCATTTTCTGCAGCAGGTCAGGTGGCAGTACGTCAGGCATGAGGACCTCCGAGATGATTCTGAACGCCGTCCCCATGTGGAACGGGACGGGTGTTGGCCAGGCGACTGGTGCCACGGCTGAGTCCGGCCGCAACGCCGGCCCACCAGAGCGGCCGGGCCAGCAGCAGCACCAGCATGGCCACCAGGGGCACAGCCAGCAAGCCAAAGCTGCGCTGGGCAAAAATGCCGAACAACCAGCCGCCGGCGGCCGATCCGAGTGTCTGGCCCAGGCCGGCAGCCGCCGCCAGCCCACCCATCGTGGCCCCGAGCTTGTGGGCTGAAGTGCCTGCCGCCAGGTAGGCGATCACCGGCAACACCAGGCCGGTGCCGGCCGAGGCCAGACTGACTCCCAGATACATCCACAGCTCGGAGTTGTGACGCGTCAGCACCACCAGCCCGGCCATCGCCAGCAGCATGCCGGCGGCGATGAGCATGCGGGCCGCAATGCGCTCCAGCAGCGACGTGAAAAACAGCACCGCGTTGACGCCCAGCATCACGAGGCTGCACTCGGCAAACATCAACGCCGCCTGGCGCGATGACTGGCCACCCTCCTGTTGCCCCTGCAACACGATGCCGAGCTCGAAACCCGCCAACACGAACATCAGCACGCCGTTGAGCCACAGCAGCGCGACCGGGTGACCCGGCTCGGAAATCGCCGACGGCGTTCGGTCCGCCGCGGCCGCGGCGTGTGATGGTGGCAACGTGAAGGCCAGCCCCAGCATCATCACGGCGCCAAGCAGGGCGGACAACAGCAGCACGATGCGCGCTGAAAGCGTCGCGGAAACCACTGCATCGCCGAACCATGACCCGACCCAACCGGCGACCATGATCAGGCCCGGGCCAAACAGGAACCCCAGCAGCGACATGGCGCCCAGCCAAGCGAAACGCCGCGCGCGCTGCGCCTCGGGCGTGTGTTCGGCCACCAGCGCCGCCACCACGGGAATGACCGCCGCCACGAACAAGCCGGTAGACCCGCGCAGTGTATAAACCACCCACAGACTCCCGATTGGCGTCAGCAGCAGAAGCAGCAGGCTGGCAACGTACCCGATCAGCCCGATGATGAGAATCCGTCCGCGCCCGACGCGATCCGAGACGACCCCCCACATCAAGGCGCCCACCAGCACGCCGGCCGCGTACACACCACTGAGAAAACCGACGTGACGCGCGATTTCGGTGGCGGTTGCGCCCGCCATCATGGGGGCCAGCCAACCTGGCAACAACGGCATCAACGCGCCGTAGCCGGACGACACAACAAAGACAGCCGCCGCCAGCCAGGCCAATTGCGCTGACCGCAGGTTGGCGGGCTCCGTCGCCGGCGCGGCCGGGAATATGCGGGCGGTCATGGCGGTATCGGCGGATAGTCAGCGCGGGGCAGATTGAACCCCGAACGGGCGGTCGTCTTGACCCATTCGACGTTCGAGGCAGCCTGCCAGGCCTGGGCGTCTAGGCTGCGGCATGTTGGTGTGCAGGCTCCTGAGGTCTGACGTTCTGGTGCAAATCAAGCCGCGTCGGGTTGCTTGACTCCAGGATCGCCTTTGACCGCGCCATCTCGTCCGCCGAACCATGTGCCACGACCAGGTAACCGTCCGCCTTGACTGCCTGTTCGTACTGAATGACGCTGTCCTTGGGGATGCCGATGCTGAACAGCGCCGCTCCGAGCGCGCTCAGTCCGCCGAGCAGGACAGCCCCTTCGACGGCGGCAACGACCATCGCGGCCAGGTGGCCGAGCACCATGACCGGACCGATCACGGGCATGGTCAGAAATACGCCACCGAAGAACAGGCTCCAGATGCCGCCCCAGAATGCGCCGTTCTTGCCCCAGAACTTGATTCGATCACCGATGTTGTAGAAGCCTACAACCTTTTCCTCTGAGTGGTAGCCCTGCCCCACGATACTGAAATGGGTCATGTCGAAGCCACCGCCAGCGAGTTTGCGCACCGCATCCTCCGCATCCTGATGCTGCGTGAAGACCGCGACCACGGCGTTGTTTTGTCCAGATTGGTTTTCCATTTTCGGTTCCTTGTTGAAAAATTGATTGAAGGGTGAATCAGCACTGACCAGACGCTTAGGGGTCGAATCCAGCCAACCAGTAGTCGTCGTTCACTGTCTTGCCCAATTGCCGCACCGCTGGTTTCATCGTGCATGTCCTCACAGCAGCACCGGTTTGTCCGGCAATTCATTCCCGCTGCGACCGTCGGCCGGGAAATGCTCGACGAGGTGATGGGTCACGGCCTGCAAACCACCAATCACGCCGCCGCAATAATTCGATTGCCTGAACGCCATTTCCATCTGGCGGCAAATCTTGGTCCATTCGTGCGGGCCTACCTTTGCGCTGATTCCGCGATCGGCAACGATCTCCACCGCCCGATCGGCGAGCAACAGATAGATCAGCAAGCCGCTGTTGTCCTGGGTGTCCCACACGCGCAGTTGCGCAAACAGATCGATCGCCCGTTCGCGGGCCGACTGCCCTTGGAACAGCGGCACGCCGTCGAGTCCGCCTTCTACGACGAAACGGATTTCGCCCCTGTGTTCGGCCTCGCTGGCCTTGATCACCTGCTCGATCTCGCTCAGCGCACGGCGCGGAAATGCCCGCGTGACCTGCCGGTGCGTTGCCATCAAATGCTTCACGATGCGTTTGATCTTCATGCCTACCACCTCCCCGACGCACCGCCGCCACCAAAGCCGCCACCGCCGCCACTGAATCCGCCACCGCCAAAACCGCCTCGGCCACCGCCTCGGCCCATGCCGCCGTAGTAACCGCCGATTCCATGCCTGCCCATTCCTCCTCCCAGCAAGGTAAAGGCCAGCGCGATCACTCCCGCCACCAGGGCGATCGATACGGCACCCGCAACGAACCAGGCCAGCACTGCCACGGCGCTGCCCGTGACCAGCGCACCAGGAACTTTGCCCAACGCGGCGCGCAACACGCCTCCCCCTACGACTGCGAGGATGAAGAGGATGGGAACGTATTGCCCGAGGCTGCCGACATCGCCGATGCGCGTGGTCGCCTTGGCGCCCGATTGCGGCAGTGGCTCGCCGTCCACCACACGCATGACTTGCCCGACTCCCGCTGTGATGCCACCATAGAAGTCCTGTTGTTTGAATTGCGGCAGCATGGTCTCGCTGATGATGCGTTTGCTGGTGGCGTCGTTCAGCGCCCCTTCCAGGCCATACCCGACCTCGATGCGTACCGTGCGATCTGCCTTGGCAATCACCAGGATGACGCCGTCATCGACCTTTTTCCGACCGAGTTTCCATTGCTCTGCTACCCGCAAGGCGTATTGCTCGATGGCTTGCGGGGCCGTGGTGGCGACCATCAGCACCGCAAGCTGACTGCCTTTGCGGGCTTCGAACGCTGCCAGGGATTGCTCCAGGGTGGTCTTCTGTTCGGTTGTGAGCATACCGGTCTGATCGATGACATGCCCGGTCAGGGGCGGCACCGCCACTTGCGCGCCAGCGAGGAGCGACCAGCACAGCGTGAACGCGAGCATCAGCGCCCGGGTCATGCCGCTGGCGCTCGGCAACGTGCTCACTTGGCCGCTCCGGACGCAGCGCCTTTGGGCGCGGCAGTTGCGGCGTCGAAGCTGACGCTTGGCGGCCGGGCGGCCTCCTTTTCGTTCTCGACCGTGAAATTGGCCTTTTGTTTGTAGCCGAACACCATCGCGGTCAGGTTCGAGGGGAAGGATCGCACCGTCACGTTGTAGTCCTGCACCGACAAGATGTAGCGGTTGCGCGCCACCGTGATACGGTTCTCGGTCCCTTCGAGCTGCGCCTGCAGATCCCGGAAACCCTGGTTGGCCCTGAGGTTCGGATAGTTTTCCGAAACCACCATCAGCCGCGACAACGCGCCCGTCAATTCACCTTGAGCCTGCTGGAACTTCTGGAACGCAGCAGGGTCATTGATCAATTCCGGCGTGGCCTGGATCGATGTGGCCTTGGCGCGCGCCTCGATCACCTTGGTCAGCGTGTCCTGCTCGAACTTCGCCTCACCCTTGACCGTGCTCACGAGGTTGGGAATCAGGTCCGCTCGGCGTTGGTATTGGTTGACGACCTCCGCCCAACCCGCCTTGACTTGTTCGTCCGTGGTTTGAAATGTGTTGTAGCCGCAGCCGCCAAGACCCAAGGCCAGGGTCGTTACCAGGATTGTCCAGAGTTTGCGCATGTTTTCTTCTCCAAAAAATTCAATCGGCCCGTTGGGCTACCGGTGCTGGCGCGAAGTGTTTCACCACGTCGTCGACCATCTGCCGGGTACACCAGCGCGCGTAGTACCGGCCAAACAGACGACCCAGCCAACGGGCAGGCAATGCTTCTGGCCACGCGTATTCGATAAAGACACGCAGCATCGACGCATTGCCTTGTGGCGACAACTCGAAGCCCATGCGGTAGTGACCAATCACAAGAAGCCTTGGCGTGCCGGTGGTCGTCCACACCTTGCGGTGCGGGGGATAACGCTCGGTGACGGTCTCTTCGACTGAAAGCCGAACACCCAGGACCTGGCCCGACAGGCGAATCCGCGATCCGACCCTTTGTCCCCGACCTTCGTCGAGTTCGGTTTGCATCCGGCCTCCTCCCATCGTCCAGGACGGTTCGCTCATGTGCGACGAAAGCCGGGTGTGATCGTCAACATGTGCAAATACCCGATCCGGCGCAGCCTGCACCAATGCTTTGCTTTCATCGCAGTGCGCCAGCATCGATGCAGCCCAGTACCGGCGGGCCAAAGGGCTGTTTTCCGCCGACCCGCTGCCGGCCGCCCGGCGCAGGCCAAAGTGGAAGTAGATGACCACGCTCAACAGCGCGGCAAAGAAGCACCACACCGAGATGAACCAGGTCGCGAAAAAATAGTAGGCCGTTGCAAACGACAACAGCGCCGCTACACCAAAGACCTGTACCAGGCGATGCCTGGACAACACCGGACTGATCGCCGTCGACATCAAGTACAGCGTCATCGCTGCTGCGGCGAAAAAATGCGGCGAGATGTACTCGATGTGCCGGCCCGTCGGATGGGCAACGACCGGAAACGCGATCAGGATGTACAGCAGGTAGGCGCCCACCGCGATGCCGGCGGCCACGAACCCAGACAACACCCACCGACGCCGACCAGGCGGCTCCAGCAGCCATACCGCCGCCGGTACGTAGACCGGCCACAGAACATGCGAAAAGAAGGAATACACATGGGTCATGACGGTGTTGAGCAGCGGTGCATCCACGCGGAAAGTCAGCCAGATCACCCCTTCTGTCAGTTGCTGGACGGCAAACAAGAGCGGGATCGCCGCGAACGGCAGTTCCCGGGGATGGCGCGCCGACTTCAGCGTCAGAGTGCCTATGCCGAGCAACAAGGCGCCCGCGGAAAAGCTGGCGGTGGCGGAGAAGCACATTCAGGTCACTCCACTGCTGCCGCTGTCGCGGGCGGGGCGGAGGTCGCGCCGCGATTCGCGATATGGAGACAGATTCCGGCGAGCCAAACCAAGACGGGAATCAACAGGAGCCACTTGAAATCGGAATCCAGCGCGAAGTTGATGGCGCTCATCAGCACGACAGTGGGGGCCCCCGAAATGGCAATAATCCAGCCGGTACCCTTCAATCCCAGTGGCATCACGACGGTGGCGACGAACGCCATGAGCACACCTGCACCTGCCATGAACCCGCCCATGACCCTGAACACGTTTTTCAACCAACCCTCCAAACCAGGCGCAGCAAGCCGAATTTGTTCGAGGCTGGTGCCCATGAAACGCGGGTCTTCAGGCAGCAGAGGTGGCCGCAAAAAAATGAAATAGAGACCCAGCCCTATGAGCCAGACGGCGCAGGCAGTCAGCATCCATCGTGAAACCTGACGGCTCATGCCGACGCGCCCGCGGCAATGCTCGCGGCGGCCTCCGGCGCGCCCGGCGAGCGCACCCTCTTGATGCCCGCAAGCTTGGTGCGCTTGAGCATCAGCGCGTTGATGGCGACTACCGCGGAACTGCCCGACATCGACAACGCGGCGATTTCCGGCGACAACGTGAAGGGGTAGAACACACCCGCTGCCAGTGGGAAGGCGATGACGTTGTAGCCCACCGCCCACCACAGGTTCTGGTGCATCTTGCGCAGCGTGGCACGCGACAATTCGATAGCGCCGACCACATCGTAAGGGTCGCTTTTCATGAGCACCACCTGGGCGCTTTCCATCGCCACGTCGGTGCCGGCGCCGATGGCAAAACCCACGTCGGCCTGGGTCAGGGCCGGGGCGTCGTTGATGCCGTCGCCGACCATGCCGACCTTGTTGCCCTGGTCCTGCAGCGCCTTGATCTTCGCTGCCTTCTGGCCGGGCAGCACTTCGGCCAGCACGATGTCGATGCCCAGCTCCTTGCCGATGCGCTCGGCGGTGGCCTGGTTGTCGCCGGTCATCATCGCCACCTTGACGCCGCGTTCCTGCAGCTTGGCGATGGTGGCCCTGGACGTCGGGCGCACCGCGTCGGCGATGGCGATCAGGCCGATGAGCTGGCCCGCGCGCGCGACGAATACCACCGTGCGGCCTCCCCCTTCAAGCCTGGTGGCCTCGGCAGCCAGCGCCGCCATGGACTCCGGGCCCACGTTCTCCGATGCCATCAGATTCCGGTTGCCCAGCAAGACGGCATCGGAACCGATGGTGGCCCGCGCGCCTTGTCCGTCGATGTTCGTGAAGCCGGTGGCGATGTCGGCCGGAGCGGCGCCGGCACGCTTGAGAATGGCCTGCGCCAGCGGATGCTCCGAGAATTTCTCCACCGCCGCTGCAGTGGCCAGCAACCGCGCCTCGCTGACGCCAGGCGCCGTGACCATGTCGACCACGTCGGGCTGGCCAAGCGTGAGTGTGCCGGTCTTGTCGAACACGACGACGGTTAGCTTGGTCGCGTTTTCCAGCGCAGCCGCGTTCTTGAACAGGATGCCGTTCATGGCCCCCAGACCGGTGCCGACCATGATGGCCATCGGTGTGGCCAAACCCAGCGCATCGGGGCAGGCAATCACGAACACCGTGATGGTCAGCGTCAGTGCGAACAGCAGCGGTTGGCCGAGCACCCAGAACCACACGCCAAAGGTCAGCAATCCGATGACGATGGCGGCCAGCACCAGCCACTGCGACGCCTGGTCGGCGAGTAGCTGGCCCGGTGCCTTGGAGTTTTGCGCTTCCTGGACCAGTTTGACGATCTGCGCCAGCGCCGTGTCGGCGCCGACCTTGGTGGCCTTGTACCGGAAACTTCCGCTCTTGTTGATCGTGGCGCCGATCACAGGGTTGCCGACCACCTTCTTCACCGGCATCGATTCACCGGTCAACATGGACTCGTCGACCTGCGAACTGCCCTCGGTGATCTCGCCGTCGACCGGGATCTTGTCGCCCGGCTTGATGACCACGATCTCGCCAGCCAGCACTTCTGCCGTGGGCACCTTGGTCTCGACGCCGCCGCGCACCACCGTGGCCATCGCCGGGGCCAGGTCCATCAGCGCACGGATGGCGTCCGACGCGCCGGCCCGGGCGCGCATCTCCAGCCAGTGGCCGAGCAGGATGAACACCAGCAGCACCGCCGATGCTTCGTAGAACACCTCGCCTTCATAGACAAAGGTCGCGCCCACGCTGAAAAGGTAGCCGGTACCGACCGAGAGCACGATCAGGGTCGCCATATTGGCGACCTTGTTGCGCGCCGCACGCCATGCGGCCACCAGGAACGGCCAGCCCGGGTAGGCGATCGCCGCAGTCGCCAGCACGAACAGGAACAACTTGCGGTCCATGCC
>JANMYG010000808.1:0-6479 GCA_031381865.1 Betaproteobacteria bacterium
GCGACCACGAATCCGGGCACGGCAATGAATGCGACCGGCACGAAGGCCAGCAGGTTGTCGGCCACGCTGCCGCGGTGGGTGGCAGCGAATATCCCCAGCGGAACACCGGTCAGCACCGCCAGCGCGATCGCCGAGAAGGTCAGCACCAGCGTGTAGGGGATCACAGCCGCGATCATGCTGGCCACCGACCGGCCCGACACCACATCGGTGCCGAGGTCGCCGCGCACGACATTGCTGAAGAAGCGCCACATGCGTATGTGCAGCGGCTGGTCGAGCCCCATTTCGGCGATGAAAAGCTTCGAATATTCGGGCGACGCCTGCGGGCCGAGCAGCGTCGCCGCCGGGTCGCCCGGCACGATGCTCGAGAGCGTGAACAGCAGCAACATCGCGCCGAACACGATCAGCGCGGTCGTGACCAGGCGACTGGTCAGGTAACGAACCGTGTCAGGCCGCACTGAAATCGGCGTACTGCCAGTCGGCCCAGCCCGGAATCGACGCCGGTCGCAGCCAGCTGCGGTGGACCAGCGCGCTGGCCCCGTTGGTCAGCCAGATGTAGGCGCCACTCTTGTCCATGGCCTTTTGCATGTCGATCACCATCTGCCGGCGTTTGGCCGGATCGATTTCGCTGTCGGCGCTCTTGAACAGCGCATCGAACTCCGGGCTGTTCCAGCGCGACCAGTTCCAGTTGCCGATCTGGCTCGGCGTGAACCACTGCAGCACGAAGTTGGGATCGTGCTTGGCAGTGAATTGCGACATGTAGAGCTCGAGGTTCTTGCCGACGTCGCCCTTGCCCGAACTCCAGTAGGTGCCGCCGGGCTGGGAATCGACCTCGATCGCGACACCGATCTCGGCCAGCAGCGCGCGCGCCACCAGCGCCATGTTCTGGTACTCGGGCTGGTTCAGGATGGTCAGCTTGAGCTTGAGGTTCGAGGCGCCTGCGGCCGCCAGCAGGCTCTTGGCCTCGGCCACGTTGCGCTTGTAGGCCGGGGCCTCCTTCCAGTGGCCCATGATCTGCGGCGGCAACGCCGTGTTCAGGCGCGGCACCTTGCCGTTGTAGCCGGCCAGCAGCATCTGGTCCACGTCCACACCGAGCCGGATCGCCTGGCGCACGCGCAGGTCCGCCAGCGGGCCTTTTTCGATGTTCATGCCCATCCAGACGTAGGCGATCGACGGCTGGTCCGACACCGTGAGGCCGCTGATGCCGCGCAACGGGTCGGCCGCGGCGGGCGCCAGCACGGCGAAATCGATCTCGCCGGCACGCAGCGCCAGGTCGGCGGTCTTGGGATCGGTGATCACGCGCACGTTGATCTCGTCGAAGTTGCCGCGCCGGGTTCCCTTGTACGCGGCGTTGCGGCGCAACACCACGCCCTTCTGCTTGTCGAAGGACGCCACCTGGTACGAGCCGGAGCCGACCGGCTTGAATCCGAATTCGGCGCCACGCTGCTCGACCGCCTTCTTGCTCACGATGCAGCCCGACCCGTCGGCGATAACGACGTCGAAGATATTGGCGCGTGGCTGCGCCAGCGTGATGCGCCCCTCGTATTTGCCCTTGACCTCGACCCCCACCAGGTGCAGCCAGTCGCCCTTGTAGGAGGACTCCTTGGCGCCCTCCTTGGGCGGCAGGCCGATGCGCTCAAAAGAGAACTTCACGTCCTCGGCGGTCATCTCGCCAAAGCCGTCGGTGAACATCAGGCCCGGCTTGAGCTTGAAGTCGATCACGGTGGGCGAGACCTGCTTCACCTCGGCCGCGGCGTCCAGCTCCAGTTCGGACGAATTGGCCTTGGGCGACATCAGCCGCTGGTAGACCACACGCATCGCGTTGCCGTCGGTCGGGCCGCGCCGGTGCGCCGGATCGATCACGTCGAACTCGGCCGCCGAGCGCACGTTGATCGACGCACGCGGACCGCCCGTGACCTGCGCCTGCGCGGCAAACGGCAAACCGATGCCAGCCGCGCCGACCAATCCCGCACCCGCACCTGCGGCCAGAACATCACGCCGAGAAATCTTGTCAGCCATTGCAATCTCCTAGTTGAATCCAAACCGCCACCCGAACCATCCCATCCCACGCAGGCTGCCAGGCCACCCGGCGACCGCGGCGCGAAGCCCGGTCAGCGTCGGCTTACTTTAGCCAGTACGTCCAGCGCGCGGATGCGCGTTTTCCCTATGCGCCATGGTGAATGCGACAAGAGCAGACACCAGTGCAACCCATGTTAACCACACCGCCGGCGCGCCGCTGCGCTCAGCAGAACCGCAGGCGCTGGCCGATGCCCAGGCGCTGCGCCTTCTGCAGCAGCGCATGGCCCAGCGCGATATCACTCAGCGACAGGCCGCGGTGCCAGAACAGGATGGTCTCGTCCGGCGTTTCGCGCCCGGCCTTGAGGCCCGCAACGATCTGGCCCATTTCCGCATGCAGGGTCTGGGCCGAGAGTTTTCCGGCATCCACATGCGCACGCAGCGAACCGAACTGCCCGCCCTTGCATTGCCCCCAATCGTCCACCACCAGCTTGGACATGATGTCGGTCAGGCTGAGTTCGACCGCGCTCATGGTGCCGTAGGGCACCACGAACGCACCGGGCTTGATCCACGCGGTCTTGAGCAGCGGCGTCGGTTCGCGCAGGCGCGATGCCTCGACCACGATGTCGGCGCCCGCCACCGTGTCGTGCCAGTTGTCGCACACCGTGACCGGCTTGCCCAGGTCCTGCGACAGCCGTGCCCCGAACGCGTCGCGGCTCTCGGGCCGTGCCGAATGCACACGAATCTCGTCGAAGTCGAACAGCCGGTCGAGCAGGCGAACGTTCCAGTAGGCCGTGCCACGCGCACCGATATGGCCCAGCACCCTGGCGTCCTTGCGCGCCAGGTATTTGGCGCCGATGGCCGTCACCGCGCCGGTGCGCATGTCGGTGATCGCGGTGGCGTCGATGACGGCCACCGGAATGCCGGTGCGCGGGTCTAACAGGTTCAATATGCCGACTTCGGACGGCAGGTCCTGACGGTAGTTGTCGACGAAGTCGCCCACCACCTTGACACCGGCCAGGTTGATCGGCGCGCCGATGGCGCCGCGCAACACATTGAAATGCCCGTCCACGCCGGCCTTGGGCGCCAGGTGCATGCGCGGTTCGATCACGCATTCACCGCGCCCCTGCGCGGCCAGGCTGGTCTCGATGGCCTGCAGGATTTCTTCGTCGGTGATCGCCAGCGCCTCTACGTCCAGGCCATTGAGGAAGCTGATATAGACCGGTTTCATGCGCGGGGGCTCGTTATGTTCGCACCGGCAAGGCGGCGCAGCAGTTGACGGGACTCCCGGGAGCGCAGGTCCTGGTGGCGGCCAGTGACCGCTGGCCGGCACCGGCCGCATGGGTCGTTCCGGGAATCGTGCATGCCGAAGGTCTCCTGGTTGGCTGGATCGATCGAACAGGCCCGGATGTTAGCCGCCCATGCCCGCGCCTGCAGGGGCAGCACGGATATATCCCTGTGCGGTGCGGTGCGGTGCGGCCCGGCCCGGCCCGGCCCGGCCCGGCCCGGCCTTCAGCGGATCACCACCACGTCGATTGGTTCCTCGATGCCGGCGCAATTCCGGCCCGCCCTCACCTCGCTGGTCCGGGAGCCGGTGTAACCCTGCTCGAGCGCGCGCTGCAGTGTTTCCTTGGTGGCGAGTGCACGCACCTGTTCCACCTTGGTGTGGTTCTGCAACTTGGCGGCGCGGTTGACCGGGTCGCCGATCACGGCGTATTCGAGCCGGCCTTCGTCACCGATCGCCCCGCAGGTCACCGTGCCGACCGCCACGCCGATACCAACGCCGGGCGCGGGAAGCCGGCGCGCGCTGCGCCCCTCGGCCCACGCGCCCATGGCGTCGAGCAGTTGTTCGGCGGCGCGCAGCGCGTCGGCGGCGTAGGTCTGCGACACAGCGGTGGCGCCGAAAGTGATCATGATGCCGTCGCCCAGGTAGGTGGTGATGCTGCCGTGGTGCTGCCGCACGATCGGCACCGCCAGCTTTTGGTATTCGCCGAGCAGGGTGATCAGGTCGCCGGGCGGCAAGACAGAAGCCAGCCGGGTGAAGCCGCGCAAGTCGACGAACATCGCGGCGGCCTCGGTCTGGCGCCCCTGGCCCGGTTGCAGTATCTCGTCGGCGGCGACGATCGTGGCCGCGATCTCGGGCGCAAAGAACCGCGCCAGCTGCGACGCCGCCGCCTGCCCGGCCACCGAGCGGTGCAGCAGCGAACGGGCCCGGGCCGCGGCAATCGCCAGCAATGCCGACACCATCAGGATCGAAATCACCTTGTCCATTTCCCCGCCGATCAGGATCTGCAGCGAAGTCATGTAGGCCACGTAGTCCTGCGTAATCAGCAGGTGGCCGCCCGGCGCGCGGATCGCCAGCGCCAGCAGCACCAGCCAGCCGAGCGCCGCGCAGATGCCGGCGAAGATGACGTAGACCGGCGACAGGCTGAGCGCGCGCAGCGCGATGAATATGAATACGTACAGCAGCGTGGGCGCCTTCAGGTAGAAGGCCGCGACCTGGCCGTACTGGATGTGAAAGCTCCAGATGGTGACCATCAACACGCTGATGTCCACCACCACCGAACACATCAGCATCCAGTGGCCCAGGCGGTCGCGGTAGGCCAGCCACAGGCGCACGGCTGTGAAGGCCCCGTACACGCCCAACGCCCACGGCACCGGGTGCAGCATCACGTCGGCCGGAAAGGTCTTGCGCGAAAAGCTGTAGAACAGGGCGAAGGTCAACACCAGACCGGCTTGCACCCAGCCGGCCAGGATTTCGTTGCGTTGGCGCTGGCGCTGCAGATCGCGCTGCACATGGCTGGGCAGCGCGACCAGGTCGGCGCCGGTGATCCGGTCGCTCAAAACCCGCCAGGCCGCCGGGGCAGCAACCAGCTGGGTCGAACGCGTTGGCTCTGGCATGGTGCTGGGTCGTTGGGGAGCCGGCATTTCTTACGGTCGCAGGCAGGTCAATGCTGCCGCGGCATGTCCGGGCCGGCGCCGATCCAGCAGGCGGCGGCGCCCACCAGCAGCACCGTCACCAAGGAACTCGCCGCCATGGCCATCGCCGACGGCGGCGCCGGCGCGATCGTCATGCCTGCCACGGTGAACACCAACAACACGAGGCACAAGGCGGCGAGCCACCGTTTCCTCGTGCGCGACAGGCCGGCGCCGGGCAGGTACAGGCACAGGCCGGCGACCACGAACACGGCTTCCGCCGCCAGTGCGATCGGCATGTGTTGCCACCATCCCAGGCCAACCTTGGGCGAGCCGGCCCCGGCCAGCGGCAACTCGGGCACATGCACCAGCGCGTCGAGCAGCCAGTGCGAAAAAACCGCCGCGGCGATCAGCGCGCCAGCGCGCCACCGGGCCAGCCCCCGGCCTGGATGCAAGGCGCCGACGGCCGCGCCCGCCAGCGCGGCCCAGCCCACGCTGGCCAGCAAGCCGTGTGACCACGGGAAGACGAACGACGGCTGGTGCGTCGCCGCGAAATCGGCGCCGATCGTCACCGATTCCCAGCCCGCCAGCACGAACAGCCAGAGCAGGACGTCCAGCAACAAAGCGGCCACCACGAACAGCCCCACATTGATGCGGCGCTCGGCCCGGCCGATGGCCAGTGCGGCGCCGATATGGCCTGCGAACATGTTGTCCTCCTTCGTTGATCCGGCAGTCCCCAGACACCGTCCGCGGCCCGCTCGGGCACGTCCAGCTGCGATTCCCGCAGTGCCTCGCCACCGGGGCGCCGCGTTACAGGCCGCGCAGCACGTGCCCGGCCAAACCATCCGCCACCGTGGCACGCAGCGCCCGGCCGACGTCCGCGGAGAAAAGCACAGCGCTGACCACCATCGCGTCCGGGCCACAGGGCCGGTCGGCGTGCAGCGGCGGCACCACGGATCGCACCGCATCGAACACCCGCTGCGTGCCCGCGCCCAGCACGGCCGCGCCGCGCAGATCGACCGCCTGCGCGGCGACCAGCGCCTCCACCGCCACCAGGCAACGCATCAGCCGCAGCTGCTCGTCGAGCTTGCGCACACACAACATGGCATGGGTGGCGTGGTCCTCGACCGTGTCGGACACCACCACCGCGTCGAGGCTGGCCGGCGTGGCCTTGAGCCGGATCTCGGCGTGCAGGGCGGCAGCCGTCTTTTGCAGCGCGTTGAAACCCACGCTGGCGCCACCCACGGGCGACAGGTACTTCGGCAGACCGCTCAATGCCGGGTTCTGCAGCTTGATCAGGCGCTGCACCGAGGCCGTGGCCAGGTGCGTCAGGGCGATCGCCATGCCGTCGAAACACAACGCGATCATCGGCGGGTGGAAATTGGGCGACGACACCATCTCGCCCGCGGCGGCAAACACCAGCGGGCTGTCGGAGCTGCCGTTGATCTCGGCCTCCACCGCGTCGCACAACATGGCCAGTTGCGCGTAAGCGGCACCGAACACCTGTGCCATGGTGCGAAACGAGATGGCGTCCTGGATCGATCGCGGTG
>JANMYG010000816.1:0-7673 GCA_031381865.1 Betaproteobacteria bacterium
AAGGCGTTGAAAAGCGGGTGGCCGCTCCAGGGCGTGGATCTGAACTCGGGGTGGAACTGGACGCCGACGAACCACGGGTGCACATCACGCGGCAATTCGACGATCTCGGTCAGCTGCTCGCGTTGCGTCAGCGCCGAAATCACCAGGCCGGCCGCGCGCAACTTGTCCAGGTAGAACACGTTGGCCTCGTAGCGATGGCGGTGGCGTTCGGTCACGACATCACCATAGATCGCGTGCGCCAGTGTTCCCGGCGCCACGTTCGAACTTTGCGCGCCCAGGCGCATGGTGCCACCGAGGTCGGACTTTTCGCTGCGGCTCTTGATCGTGCCGTCGGCGTCTTTCCACTCGGTGATCAAGGCGATCACGGGATGCGGCGTAGCCGGCTCGAATTCGGTGCTGTTGGCGTCATCCAGGCCCGCGACATGGCGCGCGAACTCGATCGTGGCCACCTGCATGCCGAGGCAGATGCCAAGGTAGGGGACCTTGTTCTCGCGCGCAAAACGCGCCGCCGTGATCTTGCCCTCGATGCCCCTCTTGCCGAATCCGCCGGGAACCAGGATCGCGTCGAAGCGCGCGAGCTGCGCCACGGTGTCGGTGGTGATGGTTTCCGAGTCGATGTAATCGACTTTCACGCGCGCATGGTTCTTCATGCCGGCGTGCTTCAGCGCTTCGTTGAGCGATTTGTAGCTGTCGCTGAGGTCGACATATTTGCCGACCATCGCGATGTTGACCTCGTATTGCGGGTGCTCGGTCTCGTACACCAGGTCGTCCCAGCGCTTGAGGTTGGCCGGCGGCGTGTTGAGGCGCAGCTTGTCGCAGATCAGGCCGTCGAGCCCCTGCTGGTGCAGCATGCGTGGAACCTTGTAGATCGTGTCGACGTCCCACATCGAGATCACACCCCATTCGGGAACGTTGGAAAACAGCGAAATCTTCGACCGCTCCTCCTGCGGAATCGGACGGTCGGCCCGGCACACCAGCGCGTCGGCCTGGATCCCGATTTCGCGCAACTGCTTGGCCGTGTGCTGCGTCGGCTTGGTCTTGAGTTCGCCGGCGGCGGCGATCCAGGGCACGTAGCTGAGGTGCACGAAAGCGGAATTGTTGGGCCCCAGCTTCAGGCTCATCTGGCGCACCGCCTCGAGGAACGGCAGCGACTCGATGTCGCCGACCGTGCCGCCGATCTCGACGATCGCCACGTCGACCGCATCCGGCTCGCCGAACCGGGCCCCGCGCTTGACGAACTCCTGGATCTCGTTGGTGACATGCGGTATGACCTGCACCGTCTTCCCCAGGTAGTCGCCCCGGCGTTCCTTCTCCAGCACGCTCTTGTAGATCTGGCCGGTGGTGAAGTTGTTGCTGCGGCGCATCCGCGTTTCGACGAAGCGCTCGTAGTGCCCCAGGTCCAGGTCGGTTTCCGCACCGTCCTCGGTCACAAACACCTCTCCGTGCTGGAACGGCGACATCGTTCCCGGGTCCACATTGAGGTAGGGATCGAGTTTGATCAAGGTGACTTTGAGGCCTCGCGATTCCAGGATCGCAGCGAGGGAGGCTGAGGCGATTCCCTTGCCAAGGGAGGACACGACACCGCCGGTGACGAAGACAAATTTGGTCATGTCAGGGGCGAACCAATCGGTTCGCTGAGGTGATAACGCGAAATTATAGGCGTCTGCTACATTGCGGCAATCCAAAAGTTTTGTTCACCCGGCCCGCGTGCCGCGACACCGACCCCTCATGGAACTACGCGACAGACATCTGGTGCTCGGACTCACTGGCGGCATCGCCTGTTACAAGGCGGCCGAGTTGTGCCGCGCGCTGGTGAAGGAGGGCGCTACGGTGCAGGTCGTGATGACGGCCGCGGCCGAGCAGTTCATCACCGCGGTGACGATGCAGGCGCTCAGCAACCGGCCGGTGTTCTGTTCGCAATGGGATGCGCGCGAAGCCAACAACATGGCGCATATCAACCTCGGGCGCGCGGCCGACGCGATCCTGATTGCGCCTTGCAGCGCGGACTTCATGGCCAAGCTCGTGCACGGAGGCGCCGACGAGTTGTTGAGCCTGATGTGCCTGGCGCGGCCGGCCGACCGCGTGCCGCTGCTCCTGGCGCCGGCGATGAACCGAGAGATGTGGGTGCATCCGGCCACGCAGCGCAACATGGCGCAACTGCAGCGCGATGGCGCAAAAATCCTGGGTGTGGGAAACGGTGACCAGGCGTGCGGGGAGACGGGCGACGGCAGGATGCTCGAGCCCGATGAGATCGTCCTGGACGTGGTCGCGTTTTTTCAGCCCAAGCTGCTGGCGGGACAACGCGTGGTGGTGACCGCCGGGCCGACTTATGAGGCCATCGATCCGGTACGCGGCATCACCAACCTCAGCAGCGGCAAGATGGGTTTTGCCATCGCGCGTGCTGCGCGCGAGGCCGGGGCCGAGGTGACGCTCGTGGCCGGGCCGGTCAGCCTGCCAACACCCCGCGGTGTTGCCCGGATCAACGTGAAATCGGCGCAGCAGATGTATGCGGCGAGCCTGGAGCAGGTCGAAGACGCGACGTTCTTCATCGCCACGGCGGCCGTGGCGGATTGGCGGCCGGCCCAATCGGCCGAACACAAGATCAAGAAGGACGGGTCGGGCGCGACGCCGCAACTGCGGTTTGCCGAAAACCCGGACATTCTGGCCACGGTGGCACAGTCGCAGCGTGCCCGCAATGGCGCTCTTTTTTGCGTCGGCTTCGCAGCCGAAAGCCAGGACCTGATCACCAACGCGCAGGCCAAACGGCTGCGCAAGGGGGTGCCGCTACTGGTCGGCAACATCGGGCCGGCGACGTTCGGGCAGGACGACAACGCGCTGGTGCTTGTCACCGCCGACAGCGTGCAGGAACTCGGCCGTGCGCCCAAACTGGAACTGGCGCGCAAGCTCATTGCCGCCTGCGCGCAAAGCGCGCGTGCCCGGCCGGTGGCGCCGGGCCTCGTGCCGGCCGGCGGTGCCGCGCGATGATCGTCGATCTCAAGATCATCGACCAGCGGCTGGTCGACCAGTTGCCGGCGTACGCCACGCCCGGCAGCGCCGGCCTGGACCTGCGCGCCTGTATCGAGGGACCCCTGGTGCTGGAGCCCAATGCATGGCAACTGGTGCCGACCGGCATCGCGATCCACCTGGGCGACCCGGGTTACGCCGCGCTGATACTCCCGCGTTCCGGGCTCGGGCACAAACACGGCATCGTGCTGGGCAACCTGGTCGGGCTGATCGACAGTGATTACCAGGGCCAACTGATGGTCAGCGCGTGGAATCGCAGTCCGTCACCGTTCACGATCGGGCCGATGGAGCGCATTGCGCAACTGGTGATCGTTCCGGTCGCGCAGGCTCAGTTCAACCTGGTGCGCGAGTTCCCGGCCAGCCAGCGCGGTGAGCGCGGTTACGGCTCCACCGGCAAGAATTGAACGGCCGCGCGCCGGTCAATGCGCCGTGCCGGGGGACTGCTGGCGCACCTTGAAGAATCCGGTGCCCGCGCTTGCGCGGCCAATTTCTTCCTGGCTGGCCTCGCGCACCGATCGCACCGTCAGGCTCAGCCGCAGCGCGATACCCGAAAGCGGATGGTTGCCGTCGAGCACCACATGCTCCGGGTAGATTTCCGTCACCGTGTACAACACGTCCTTGGGCGCATCCGGCAGGCTCGCGGCTGGCAGCGCGTGGCCCTCGAAGGTCATGCCTTCTTCGATTTCGGCCGGGAAGAAATGGCGTTCCGCCAAAAAGACCAGCTGGTCGTTGAAATCCCCGAATGCCTCCTCCGGCTCCAGCTGCAAATTGACCACTGCACCCGCCGCGTGGCCATTCAGCGCCAGCTCGATCTTCTCGAACAGGTCTTCGCCACCGACCAGGAACTCGACCGGCTGTTCCAGCACGTCCAGCACCTCGCCCAGGGTGTCCTTCAACGTCCACGTAAGTGCGACCACGCATTGCCCGGTGATTTCCATACGAGAATTGTCGCAGCTTCGGCACCGGAGCCGGCCAACCCACCTGATCGGAACAACCCATGGATGTGAACCAGCCCGTGCAATTGCTCGGCGGCCTGAGCCCCGCGGTGTTCGTGCAGCGCAATTGGCAAAAAAAGCCGCTGCTCATCAGGCAGGCGGTGCCTTCGTCCGCACTTTCGCTGGACCGAAGCGCGCTGTTCGCTCTGGCCGCCAAGGATCAGGTCGAGTCGCGGCTCGTCATCGGCAGCGACGGCCGTGGCGAAGGAGGCTGGATACTGCGGCACGGGCCATTCGGTCGACGCGCGCTTCCGCCGCTCAAACAGCCCCACTGGACCCTGCTGGTGCAGGGGGTCGACCTGTACGTGGATGAGATGCACGCCTTGCTCAACCGCTTTCGGTTTGTGCCGGATGCGCGCCTGGACGACGTGATGGTCAGTTACGCTTCCGATGGCGGCGGCGTCGGTCCGCATTTCGACAGTTATGACGTGTTCCTGCTGCAGGCGCATGGCCGGCGTCGCTGGCGCATCGGCCGCCAGCAGGACTTGAGCCTGGTACCGAATCTCCCGCTCAAGATCCTGCGCAATTTCGAGCCCGAGCAGGAGTTTGAACTCGACGCCGGTGACATGTTGTACCTGCCACCGCGGTACGCCCACGACGGAGTTGCCATGGGTGAGTGCATGACGTATTCTGTGGGATTCAAGGCGCCGAGGCGCGATGATCTGGCCTGTGAAATGTTGCACCGACTGGCGCAGGATGCGGCCGATACGGAAGGGGAAGTCTTGTACCGTGATGCCGGACATGAGGCGGTGGCGACACCGGGTGCCATCCCTGGCGCCCTGAGCGACTTCGCCGGCGCGGCAGTGCGGCGCGCCGTGGGCAACCCGGTTGCCTTGGGGCGGGCACTCGGTGAGTACCTGACCGAACCCAAGGCGCGGGTCTGGTTTGATGCGTTGCAAGCGACCCCGGATGCCGCAGATGTACGGCTCGATCGCAGGACCAGGATGATGTACGACCGGCAGCATATCTTCATCAATGGCGAGAGTTACCGGGCCGGCGGCCGAGATGCGACGCTGATGCGGCGCCTGGCCGACCGCCGCATGCTCGATGCCGGTGAACTTGCGTTGGCGAGTCCAGAAGCGCGCGGGCTGTTGCGCGAATGGTGCGCCTCGGGGTGGATCCATGGGGCCTGAATCCGGGGCGCCGGTCGCTTTGCCTTCAGGGCGCTTCGCGGGGCGCGAGGCATTTGCACAACTGGTGCGTGATGCGCTGGCATGCGCTGCGCAGCAGGGTTGGCGCGAGATCATCTTCAGCGATGCGACCTTCGAAGGCTGGCCATTACACGAACGGATCGTGGTGGAGTCTCTGTCGGCGTGGTCGAAGACAGGCAGAAGCTTCGTCATGCTGGCGAGCAACTACGACGCGATCGTGCGCAATCAGGCGCGTTTCGTCACGTGGCGCAGGAAGTGGGGGCACATCGTCGAATGCCGGATCTGCCTCAATATCCCGGCCACGGATTTCCCGAGTGTTTTCTGGAGCCCGGTCTGGGCCATGCGCCGCCTCGACCTGCTTCGCAGCACCGGCGTGTGTGGTGGCGAGCCCGATCGGAGGGTGCAGATTCGCGAGTTGCTGGACGAACTGCTGCTTGGCAGTGGTCCCGGTTTTCCAGCGTCAACGCTCGGTTTGTGAGCAGCGTCAACAAGCCCTAGGGTTTTCCCGTAGCGGCATCAGAAAGTTTTGTATAATCGAAAGCTTGGCAGGAATAGTTGCATCAATTTGCTCTGTTCTTCCATGGCCGGTTGCCTATGGGTCCCGGCATTCTCGACACATTGTTTTCAACTCCTTTAGGTATTAATCAAAATGAACAAGTCACTCGTCTTGGCAGCTGTTATCGCTGCCGCTGCCCTGGTTGCATGTGGCAAGAAGGAAGAAATGGCAGCTCCCGCTGCGGCACCGGCACCGGCTGCCGCGCCCGCTGCAGCCGCTGCTGAAGCGGCCAAGGACGCGGCTTCGGCTGCCACTGGCGCTGCCTCCGCTGCAGCCGCTGCCGGCGCTGCGACCACCGCTGCCGGTACTGCGGCCACCGCTGCCGGCGCTGCGACCACCGCTGCGGCCGATGCCGCAAAGAGCGCTACCGATGCGGCCAAGGCCGCCGTCGACGCGTCCAAAGTCGCCGCTGACGACGCCGCCAAGAAAGCTGCCGACGCTGCTGCTGCCGCGATCAAGAAGCCGTGATATTTCGGCAGTCGCCGGTATCCATTGAAGCCACCCCAGGGTGGCTTTTCGTATTTGGGCTGTCTCAGGCAGAGCTTGCGGCCGCGGGCAATTGTTGCGTTCGCCGTGGCGCGGGCGAGTCGGCGCCTCAGGCCTGGATCCAGTCGGTGCCTTGCGCCTGGTCGGCCACGACGATCTCCTCGAGCGTGCGCTCGAGGGCCCGGGATAACGCGGTGCGCGCGAGTTCAGGGCGGTTGTTCTGCCGGCTCAGGTGGGACGCGACGACCGTCCCGAGGCCGGGATGGCGCAGTGCTATTGCTATCTGGGCCGCAGCCACATTGGAGAGGTGGCCATACTTGCCGCCAACCCGTTGTTTGAGGAACGGTGGGTAGGAGCCGGATGCGAGCAGGCTCTCGTCGTGGTTGCATTCGAGCATGATGGCGCTGCAACTGACCAGCTGTTCCAGCACGTGTGCAGTGGCATGTCCCAGGTCGGTCAGTATGCCGAGGACCGCCGCGCCGTCCGAGCACCGCAGTTGCAACGGCTCGCGTGCATCGTGCGGCACCGTGAACGGAACCACCAGCAGGCCGCCCAAATCGATCGGCGCGCCATCGGCCGCCAGTCTCAGCAGCCCGTCGAAATCCGGGCTGCCAATGGCTGCGTAGGTGCCCCGGCTCATCCATACCGGCAAGCGTTGGCGCAACGCCAGCGCGTGGGCGCAGCCGATGTGGTCGCCATGTTCGTGGGTGATGAAGATGGCGTCGATGTCACCGGCGGTCAGACCGCAACGTGCCAGGCGCAAGCCGAGATGCCGCAACCCCAGGCCACAATCGACCAGCAACCGCGTCGACCGGCGACCGTCACCCGCCTCGACAATCGTTGCGTTGCCTGCGCTCCCACTGCCCAGGCTCCTGAACCGCAACATGCCGGGGTGACCTATTTCAGGTCATCGACGATCACGTTGATGATGCGCTGGGCGTTGGCGGACGCATCCGGCGCGCCCGCCGCATCCAGCACCGACACCACGGTGGATTCATTCTGGCTGCGAACCACCACGCGGTATTTCACCGGAGCGATGGATTTGGCGGAGCCGCTGAAGAGCTTGGCGAAAAACCCGGGCTCCGCCTTGTCGGCAGAAGGCGCCACATAACGCACGAAGTACGTTCCCTGGCCGCGGTCCCGGTCTTCCACCGTGAAACCGGTCCGGTCCAGCGACAGCCCGACGCGTCTCCAGGCCCGCTCGAAGCCCTCGTCGATCAGCACCACCGGCTGGCCGTTGATGGTCGAAGCGCGCGAGATCGATTTGGACGCGCCGGCGGCGGAGACCGCTTTTGCCTGTTCCTGCGCCACGCCGAGTTTGATCATCAACCGGCGCAGGAACTCGGTTTCGAGTTCAGGGTCGGCCGGCCGTGGCTGCCAGATAGTTCCGGTGTCCCGCGCGCTGGGATTGGTCGTGCCGGAGCTATAGACCTCGATCATCCCGCGGTGGCTGATGTAGAT
>JANMYG010000837.1:0-2340 GCA_031381865.1 Betaproteobacteria bacterium
GACCGCCTTGCAGGTGGCCGTGAACCTGACGAAAGCCTCGCCGTCGGCGATCCGCTGGACCAAGCTGTCGATGAACAACTGGCTCACCATGGCCTGGCCGATCTTCGAGAACTCGCTGTCGCTGGAGATCCTGGGTTTCTCGGGCCCCGACGTGGTCGAGGGGCTCAAGGCCTACGACGAGAAACGCCAGCCCATTTTCAACCCCGTCTCCCCCGTTTGACATGGGCGCCCCTTCCATTGCGAATCCGCTGGACTTCAGCGGCAAGACGGTGCTGGTGGTGGGTGGTTCCAGCGGCATCGGCAACGGCATCGCGCAGGCATTCCGCGGCCAGGGCGCATCGGTCGGAGTGTGGGGCACACGCGCCGCGCGCGGCGACTACGACGCCGCCGACGGGTCGGACCTGACGGGGCTGGCCTACCAGCAGGTCGACCTCGGCAACCCCGATGCCCTGAAGGCGGTCACGGCGCCCCAGGCGCTCGACGTGCTGGTGCTGTGCCAGGGCACGGTCGCCTACGGGCGCGAGGAATTCCAGATCGACACCTTCCGGCGCATCATCGAGATCAACCTCAACAGCCTGATGGCCTGCGCCGAAAAGTTTCGCGACGCGCTGGCGCGCAGCCGGGGTGCGTTGATCACCATTTCGTCGGTAGGTGGCATGCGCGCGACGCGCGGCAACCCGGCTTATGCGGCGTCGAAGGCGGGAGCGATCCACCTCACGGCCACGCTGGCGCAGGCCTGGGCGCACAAGGGAATTCGCGTCAATGGCGTGGCACCGGGCCTGGTGGCGACCAAACTCACCCGCATCACCATCGACAAGCCCGAGCGGCTCAAGGAGCGCCTGCAGGGCATTCCCGCCGGCCGCCTGGGCACCGCCGACGACATGGCAGGCGCCTGCCTGTACCTGGCCTCGCCGCTGGCGTCGTACGTCCATGGACAGACCATCGCCGTGGATGGCGGCCGGATGTTATGAGTGCGCCCACGGCAGAGGCCGGTGGGCGTCTGCAGCAGTGGGATCGCTGGCTGGCACTGCGCCAGGAGCCGGCGCTGGAGCCGGCGCTGGAGATCATCGACCCGCACCACCACCTGTGGGACCGCCGCGGACACCGCTACCTGGATGCGGAATACCTGGCCGATGCCGCAGGCGGACACCAGGTGTCGGCCACCGTGTACGTCGAGTGCCTGGCCAACTACCGCGAGGCCGGGCCCGAGCCGCTGCGCTGCGTCGGTGAAACAGAATTCGTCGCCGGCATCACGCACGGCCGCAGCAGCGGCAACGGCACGCACCTGTGCGCAGGCATCGTCGCGCGCGCCGACCTGGCGCTGGGAGCGGCGGTCGATGACGTGCTGGAGGCCCATACGCAGGCAGCACAGGGGCGTTTGCGCGGTGTGCGTTACGCCACCGCCTGGGACGCCTCCCCGGCCATCCACGCCGCCTACCCGACGCATCCGGGCATGCTGCGCGAGGCTGCAGTGCAGGCCGGGGCGCGCTGCCTGGCCCGGCGTGGCCTGGCGCTCGATGCCTGGCTGTATTTCCACCAGCTCGACGACGTGGCCGCGCTGGCGCGCGCCTGTCCGGAACTCGTGATCGTGCTGGACCACTGCGGCGGACCGGTCGGTCTGGGACCGTATGCGCAGCGGCGCGAACTGGTGTTCGAGCAATGGCGCGAAGCGCTGCGTGGCCTGTGCGGGCTGGACAACATCGTCGTCAAGTTCGGCGGGCTGGCGATGCCGCTGGCCGGCTTCGCATGGCACCGCGCCGCGACGCCGCCCTCTTCCGCCGAACTCGCCGAAGCATGGAAACCGTACTTCGATGTCTGCATGGAGCAGTTCGGCCCAAAACGCTGCATGTTCGAGAGCAACTTTCCGGTGGATCGCAGCGGCTGCAGCTACACGGTGTTGTGGAACGCGTTCAAGCGGCTGGCCGCCACCCTGTCCACCGGTGAACGCACCGCCCTGTGCGCCGGCACCGCACGCGGCACCTACCGCCTGTGACACTGGCGCCGCCCAGGACGATCCGCGTCCTATCGCAGGAGAAGCGACCGATGCAGATCGGCCGAGGGTAGTCGTTGGATTTGTGACGGTGAGCGGCGGCTGTGCAGCGAGGGGGCCGGTCGACTTGCTCCGAATCCGACCGTCCTGCCTGAATGTCCGGTGTTGAGAAAGTCGTGGACCTGCAATGCAGCGTTAGCAGTCGCTCGGACCCAACGCCTCTGGCGACCGCTCACGAGAACACCGGTCACTCAAGAGCCGTCGACGACCGAAGGCTTATGAGACTTTCGGCGCGGCCACGAAAGTCTTGTTATTCAACCACTCGCGGCGCTTGCCAGCCCGAATCCAAG
>JANMYG010000847.1:0-2396 GCA_031381865.1 Betaproteobacteria bacterium
GGCATGCCCCAGGACTACTTCGTCAGGCATTTCCCGCCGAACATCCTGAATCTGAAGTGGGCCGAGAAGGAAGCCGCCGCCGGCAAGTCGTACAGCGTGATCCTCGCGCGCAAACTGCCGCCGGTGCAGGACCTGCAGCAAAAGCTGACCGACCTGCAGTCGCGCGTGGTGGTGCCGCTGGACCAGCTCAAGGATATCAACAAGCGCATGAACGAAGGCGAATCGTCGTCACGCAGCGCCAAGAAGGAGATGATCGAGGCCAATCTGCGCCTGGTGATCTCGATCGCCAAGAAGTACACCAACCGCGGCTTGCAATTCCTGGACCTGATCCAAGAGGGCAATATCGGCCTGATGAAGGCGGTGGACAAGTTCGAATACCGCCGCGGCTACAAGTTCTCGACCTACGCCACCTGGTGGATCCGCCAGGCGATCACGCGCAGCATCGCGGACCAGGCGCGCACGATCCGCATTCCGGTGCACATGATCGAGACCATCAACAAGATGAACCGCATCAGCCGCCAGCACCTGCAGGAGTTCGGCTTCGAGCCCGACGCCAGCGTGCTGGCCGAGCGCATGGAGATACCAGAAGACAAGATCCGAAAGATCATGAAGATCGCCAAGGAGCCGATCTCAATGGAAACGCCGATCGGCGACGACGACGATTCGCATCTGGGCGACTTCATCGAGGACAGCGCCAATACCGCACCCATGGAAGCCGCCATGCAGGCCGGCCTGCGCGATGTCGTGAAGGACATCCTCGACAGCCTGACGCCGCGCGAAGCCAAGGTGCTGCGCATGCGTTTCGGCATCGAGATGACCAGCGACCACACGCTCGAAGAAGTGGGCAAGCAGTTCGACGTGACGCGTGAGCGCATCCGCCAGATCGAGGCCAAGGCGCTGCGCAAGCTCAAGCACCCGAGCCGCTCGGACAAGCTGCGCAGCTTTACCGACAGCCTGTAGGCTCCGACACGAAAACGCCCGGCTGCCGATGCAGCCGGGCGTTTTCCATTGGCGGCCGGGAAACGACTGGCGCCAAACGGCGTTCGTCGGACACCATCCGCTTTTGCGGCACCTGATCGCGCCCGGCGACGCAGCAACCGCAATCCATGGATCCCGGACCAGGTCCGGGATGACAAGATTCTGTGGGTGCCTTCGCGATGAATTTCGGAAAGACCAATAAAAGCTCGGCTTCAGCCTGCTATTGGCCGTTCCCAAATCGATGACAAATAAATCTCCGTTCGCCCTGAGCCTGTCGAAGGGCTCGTGTGGGCTTCGACAGGCTCCGACCGAACGGTGTCGTGAATATCGAAAACCTCAATGGCCTTGCAGGTACAGCGCGGCCAGCCGCTGCTGCTGCTGGGGACCGACACGCAGCTTGTGCTCGAGATATGCCGGCACACCGCCGAAATCGGCGTCGACGGTCTTGAGTGCGGCATTCAGGAAATCTTCCTGCACGCGCCACAACACTTCCAGCACTTCCTGCGGTGCAAAGCCGGAGACGGTTGCCGGCATGCGGAAAAGCTCGTTGGTCAGCAGGTAGTCCTGCATCACCACGGGGCGCGGCACACCCAGGCTCAGCAGGATCATGGCCGCCGCGAAACCGGTGCGGTCCTTGCCGGCGGTGCAGTGGAATACCAGTGGCGCGTCGCTCTCCAGCAGGTGGGCAAACAACTCGGCAAAACGTTCGGAGTTGTTGTGCACGAACGCGCGGTAGGTGTCCTGCATCAGGCGCACCGTGTCGTGCGCGGTGATGCGGCAACCGGCCTCGATCAGGTCCTTCATGCCCTGCACGACGGTCGGAGTGATCGCCAGCGAATGCACCGCCACATTGGGCAGCGCGCACACCTGCAGCGCACGCTCTTCGACACCGCGAAAGTCGCAAACCCTGGCCAGGCCCAGGCCCGACAAAACCGCCATGTCTTCGCGGGTGAGGCCGGCCAGGTGGTCGGAGCGGAACAACCTGCGCCAGCGCACGGTGCGCCCGCCATGCCCGGCATAACCGCCGAGGTCGCGAAAGTTGGAGGCGCCGCTGAGCTTGAGGGATCGGGTTGGAGTTTGCATAAGAAACATGTAGGAGATTAGCGCCAAACCGGGCGCGCAACCGTCGCACGCAAGACACCGGGGACGGCGCGCTTAACATGGGCGCCAGTGCCCACGCCCCAATCCATCGCCAACCGCCGCGGCATTGTGGCGATGTCGCTCGCCATGGCGAGCTTCATCGCCAACGATGCGCTGGTCAAATACGTCAGCGAGTCGCTGCCGGCGGCGCAGCTGATCTTCATCCGCGGCTTGTTCTCCACCGTACTGCTGCTGGCGGTGGCGCAGGCGCTGGGCCTGTTGCGCTCGGCGTTCGGGCAGGACCCGGGCGCCCTGCGCCACCTGCTGCACCGGCCGGT
>JANMYG010000870.1:0-14077 GCA_031381865.1 Betaproteobacteria bacterium
TGCTCGGCAACCTTCAGACGCACCAGTCCTACCCGGCCAAGGTGTACTGGATCGACGACCAGCCCCCGGCCGCAGCCTCCACCCCGGATACCGCCTACGAGCGCTGGATCGCCGCATATGCAGCTTCCGAGCCCGATGGCGTGGTGCCCGCCGACGCGGTACAGATGCTGTTGCACACCTCGGGTACCACCGGGCTGCCCAAGGGCATCATGTTCACGCACGCCACCACACTGGCTTCTTCGATGGCCAAGATCATCGATTTCTCGTTGACGCCGCAGGACGTCACCGTGGTTTTTGGCCCGCTGTTTCACGCCGGCCCGCTGATGGACCTCGCGCTGCCGCTGTTGCTGCGCGGAGGGCGCGTGGTGCTCGGGGCTTCGCGCCAGTTCGACCCGCAGAGCCTGCTGCGGACGGTGGCCAGGCAACGCGGCACGGTGATCCCGATCTACCCGACGATGCTGCGCCGCGTGCTGGCAACACCGCCAGAGCCCGGGCTCGACCTGGGCAGCCTGCGATTGATCATCACCGGAGGCGAGGCGGCGCCGGTTCCCGTGATCGAGGGTGTGCACGAGCGCTTCCCGAACGTGGCGTTCATCAACAATTACGGCTGCACCGAGAGCGGCCCCGTCACGACCTTCCTTGCGCCACACGAGAGTCTGCGCAAGATCGGTTCGGTCGGCAAGGAATCCTTCGGTGTGCAGGTGCGCATCGTCGACGAAGCAGGGCGCGCGCTGGGCGCCGGCGAAGTCGGCGAGCTCACCGTGCGCGGCCCCTTCGTCTGCCCGGGTTACTGGGTGCGGCCCGAGGCAACGGCGGCACAGTCGCGCGACGGCTGGTGGTTTACCGGCGACCTCGCATCACGCGACGAAGAGGGATTCATCTGGATCGCCGGGCGCATCAAGGACATGGTCAAGAGCGGCACCGAGAACATCTACCCGATCGAGGTCGAACAGGTCATCGCCGCCATCGACGGAGTGGTCGAAGTCGGCGTGATCGGGGTGCCGGACCCGGATTGGGGCGAATCGGTAGTCGCCTTTGTCGTGCTGGCGCAAGGCTGCGACCTCGACGCGGCGCGAACCATCGAATATTGCCGGATGCATCTGGCGAGCTACAAGAAGCCGCGCCACGTGCGTTTTGTCGAGAGCCTGCCGCGCGGCACAACCAACAAGGTGGCCAAGAACGTGTTGCGCAAGATGTGGGACGACGGCCTGTCGGCTGGCTGAGCCGTCGGCGCCGCGCCGTACCGGCGTGGTTATTCGGGCAACGCGGCGGGCGACGGCTCGCGCCAGCGCTTCAAGGCTTTGACAGCGAGGTGGCGCACCAGCAACCCCATCGGCATGCGCAGCCAGTGCGCGCGCAGGTACAACAAGCCATCACAAGCGCGCTTCACGGCGCCTGGGCCGCCTGGCGCAACGGGCGCGAAGTGCTGGCGCAACATGCCACCAATCAAAGGCCCGAGCGGCATCGGCGGCGCCCATTGCGCGGTGGCGGCCCACACCGGCGCGGGAACCGCGGTGCCAAGCGTGTCATGGGTATGGCGCAGCAAGTGGTAACACACGCGTTGCAGCCCGTGCAGTTGTGCACGCGCAAGCAGTTCGTCCCAAAATCCTTGCGTCGGCGCAAAGTGGCCCAGCAGTTCATGCAGGTCGAACAGGTCGCGCAAGGGCAAACTGACCTCGTCGTTGAAAAGGTGCAGCGCACTGTGCAACACCATGTCGGCCGGCGCCATCACGCGCAACCGCGGATCGGCGAGCGCCAGGCTGGCCGCCAGTATTGCCGTCGCGTCGGGGTGCACGCGGCTGGTCAGCGCGGCGATCGTGTGGTGGATGTCCACCGGCGTCTCGCGCTCGGGGTGTTGCAGCGGCGGGATCTCGTGCGTC
The DNA here is from genome assembly GCA_031381865.1 of Betaproteobacteria bacterium. Classification (GTDB taxonomy): domain Bacteria; phylum Pseudomonadota; class Gammaproteobacteria; order Burkholderiales; family Burkholderiaceae_C; genus CAISIP01. Next base: position 1,881 of record JANMYG010000870.1, read on the forward strand.
CATTCACGGTAGTAACGCTGGTCGTAGTCGTCCAGCTCGGCGCCGACCCATCCGTGGGCGATCAGGGTCCGTTCGATCTCATCGATCCGGTCGCGCGGCACCATCAGATCGACGTCGCCCACAAAACGTCCGGCGGCAGGCGGCAAGCCTGCATGCAGGTAGGCCGCCCCTTTCATCAACACGATCGGCATGTCGCTGCCGCGCAAAGCGCGCAGGATGCGGTTGACCTCGAAGCGCACCGCCGTCTGCGACGACAACACCGCGATGCGCGCCGCGTGCAGATGCGCACGCGCTTTGAAGGGGGCGCGCTCGAACAGCCCATGATCGTGCAGGCGCGTGTCCAATTTGGCCAACAGGCCCTCGCGGCGTGCCAGCAGCAGCAGGTGGTGCCAATCGCGCTCACCGAACTGCCGCGTCTTTTGCGGATCCAGCAGGGTCTCGATCAGCATCGCCGCGCGCCGCGCGTGGGCTGCCCGACGGCCTTGCGGTGCAATCGCAACCTTGCCGCGACGGACTGAACGTGCGCATCAACGGCGCGCTCAGGGCTTGGGCCCAGCTCGGGCACAATGGCCGATGTTGCACTCCAATGCCTCATGTTCCATACCTTTCGTAGCTACTGTCGCACAGCGATTGCCGACCTGCGTTTCCAAGGCGTGGAGATACTGCTGTGGCGCGTCATGGTCAAGTTATTGTCGCCGGTGCTGCGGGTGGACATCCAGATCCTGTTCGACATTGACCTCACCCAGCCGGTGCCAGTGCGGCCGGCCACGATCGAATGCACGATCACGCAAGCGCATGAGAGCGAGCTCGACGAGATCCTCGACATGCAAATGCAACGGCTGTTGCCCGAGCAGATCGCACAATTGACCGATGCACAAGAGTTGCAGTATGCCCAGCTCATGCGCGCGCGGGCGAAGGCCATCGACACTTACCAGAAGGGGCTGCGCGCCGGCGAGCGGTGTTATATCGCCCGGGTCGACGGCATCGTGGCGCACAGCAACTGGCTACGTTTCCACGACTGCGCACCGGTCGACACTTGCGCACTGGATCTCAAACCTGGCGAAATCTACACCACCGATGGATTCACCAGGGAAATCTACCGCGGGCTCAAGATCCATCAGGCGGTAGCGACCCACATGCTGCGCGTGGCAAAAGAGGAGCGCGGGTGCGTGCGCGCCTACACGATCACCGACATCACCAAGGGCGGGTCTCGGCGCGGCGTGTACCGTATCGGCTGGCGCCGACGCGGCACGATCCTTTACCTGACGGTACGCGGTCTCAAGCGCACGTGGATGGTGCGCCTAGGTGGTGACCTTGAACCGCTGTTCAATCATGCCCGGGCCATGGTCGGGACCGGGACCGGGCGCTGACAAGCGGCACAAATACACTGTCGGAAAGTCTGACAAACTCGCGTGTCGATCGCAGAACAATTCGCCAACGGCTTCGCAAGCAATTGATTTGCAATGGTTTTTTTAACATGGCTCGAAAATTGCTTTTTGAGTGTGTCGGGGTTACCCAAATCACCTCGATGACGCGATTACCCGAACATACTTCCGCTGATATGCCCGTCACGATGGACAAGGATGTCAACCCGAGGCCCTTTCGATGAACCAAGACAACAACCGCGAACCGATTCTCCCCGAGGGCGCCACTCAGGATCAGCGTGCCACGGAAGAAAAGCGTGTCGCGGCACGCCGTCGGTTCCTGCGTGTGGGCGCCGGTGGTTCAGCGGCCCTGGTGATGACCGTCACCCACAAGCGCTCGTTCGCGGGAGGCGTCAAGAAGGGTGTCGTGGCGTCGCACTGCACTTCGTTGCGAGGGGTGCCGGATCTGACGGGTGTAAAGAACAAGAAGGCACTCGAGTTCAGCGCGATGGGCACGCCGAAACACTTGATCTGCCGTCGCCAAGGTGATGGGCAGCCACAAGGCGTTTGCACTGAAAACCTTGAGTCCAGGTATGTCGATGCCAACGGCAATTGGTATCTTGTGGCCGACGGCGACGAACTCAACAAGGGGTGCGGCACCTTGGCCGAGACGGTCCAGAAGTCGTACAACTACCGCCTTTACGGTGTCGACAAGTCCGGGAAGAAACCCACCGGATATGGCGAGGGAACCGGTGGCGGCTTCTGTCCGATCAAGATCGATCCGATTACCGGCGATTTGAACTATGTCTTGAAGGACTATTTCAAACTCGTCAAAGACAAGAATACGGGTGTCATAACCACTGTAAGGGTCGGCACCTGTACCCCCGCACCCTTGCCTTGAGCATTCCACGCGCCGGCCGGATTGCAGTCAGCGCGCCGGGAAGCAATCCCATCGATGCTTGCCGGTCTTCCCGGTCGTAGTTGGCGCATACCTGCCGCGAGTGCGTCTATCCGCGACTGGAACGGCGAATACGCGGTCTACAACCCCTTGTCCGGCCACACCCATATTCTTGATCTGGTCGCGGGCGAGGTCCTCTTGTTGCTGCAGCAGCGGCCCCAATCCGATGACGAACTGCGCGAACGTGTCGCCGCGCTGCTCGAGATGCCGAGCGACGAGGCGCTGGCAACGCGTGTCGACCACATCCTCGAACACCTTGACGATATCGGCCTGATCGAGCCAGCCGACGCATGTTAATCGGCGACCTGTCGGCCCAGGACTTGTCGCAGCGCCTGCGTGGTGAGGGTATCCATCTCGACACCGGCGCGTTCACCACCCACCTGAGGATCGACATTCCTTCGCTGGTGGACGAATTCATCCAGATGTACACCGCCTACCCGATGGTGGAACCCGCCGGTATCGACGATTTCGAGGTGCGCATCGCCGCGCCCTCGCTGCTGCGGCGCCTCATTCGCAAGCAGGCGATGAGCTGGATCGACGGCGAACAATTGATCGAACCGCTGCCAGTGGACCAGGCGCTTCCGTGCCTGGAGTCGGCGCTGAACATGGGCGTCGCCTACCTCGAGACCGCGCCCCTGGTGGTGCATTCGGCCGTACTCGAACGCGATGGCCGGGCACTGGTGATGCCGGCGCCCTCGGGCTCGGGCAAGAGCACCCTGTGCGCCGCGCTTGCCTGGCGCGGTTGGCGGCTGTTGTCGGACGAGATTGCGGTGTTCTGCTTCGAAACCGGCCGGCTGCTTGCGAACCCGCGCCCGGTTTCGCTGAAGAACCGGTCCATGGAAGTCATGCGCGCCTTCGAGCCGCGTGCCTGTTTCAGCCGTGTCTACCAGGGCACCAACAAGGGCGACGTCGGTTATATGCAGGCGCCAGCGCAGGCGGTGGCGCGTGCCCACGAGAGCGCCGGCCCCGGTCTGCTGGTGGCGCCCGTGTTCCGCCAGGGGGCACCGGTGTCGATCCGCAGGATGGACTGCAAGGAGGGATTCCGCTGGCTCACCGACAACGCCTTGAACTATGCGTCGTTGCTGCAGTACGGTTTCGCTACGGTGACCCATTTCATCGAGCATTCCGGCTTGTACGCGCTGACCTATTCGAAGCTCGACGATGCGATCGACGCCATCAACCAGCTGCACGAACAACATGCCGGCTGATACGCCTGGTCGTTCAAAGATATAAACCGTTCGTCCTGAGCGTGGCCGGCCCAGCGCCTGTCGAAGGCTCCAAGGTCCGAGTGGCTTCGACCCTTCGGCAGGCTCAGGGCAGGCCAGGCTCAGCCCGAACGGATGTTGCCGATCGAACACCAAGTGGCATGCGTCACGCCGACCCGGACGCTGAAGTTTCACCCAAAGCGGTGCTGTCGCCGGCGCAACGCCAGCCGGGCGACGCCCGGGCCTGGCCTACTCCGCGCCGCCGCGCGCCAGGCGTTCGCTCTTCCAGTACACATCATCGCCCGCCGTGCCGTCGGTGCGGTAACGGTTCAGCACGCGGGCCAGCACGAACAACAGGTCACTGAGCCGGTTCAGGTACTGGCGCGGCGTGTCCTTGAGTGCGTCCTGCCCGCCCAGCGCGACGACGGCGCGTTCCGCACGGCGCGCCACGGTACGGCACACATGGGCCAATGAAGCCGCGCGCGTGCCGGCCGGCAGGATGAACTCCTGCAGCCGCGGCAACTGTTCGTTGTGTTCCGCCAATGCCTGGTCCAGTGCCAGCACGGCCTCGGGCTTGAGCAATTCGTAGCCCGGTATCGACAACTCGCCGCCCAGGTTGAAAAGCTGGTGCTGGATTTCGACCAGCAATTCGCGCACGCCCAACGGCATGTCTTCGCACAGCAACAGACCGATGCTGGAGTTCAGTTCGTCCACGTCGCCCATGGCGTGCACGCGCAGGGCGCTCTTAGAGATGCGGGTGTTGTCGCCCAGCCCGGTGGTGCCGTCGTCGCCGGTGCGGGTCGCGATTTGTGTCAGGCGGTTGCCCATGGTGGTCTGGCTCCTTTTGTATCTTTGCAAAGGTCTGTGAAGAATGGATGGCAGGAGCCTGCGGGGCTCGGCTGGCGCTATTGTCGCGCGTGCTCAAGCAACGCGCGCCGGAGTTCCAGCGCGGGTCGATGTCACGGCCACGGTGGGGGACACTCCGGCGCGACCACGCACGCGAGCTGCAGTGACACGGTAAAACCACCACCGGGCGGGCGCGCCACCTGCAATGCGGCGCCATGTTTCTGCGCCACCAACCGCACCAGCGCCAGCCCCAGGCCATGTCCACCGGCGGCTCCCGCGCCCTGCGCATAACGCCGGGTCAGCTCGGGCATCGCCTGCGCCTCAAAACCGCTGCCCTGGTCGTGCACGGCCAGAATATATCCGTCGGGCACGGCATCCAGCGACAAGGTCACCACGCCCCCCGGCGGGCCGTGGCGCAGCGCGTTCCAGCCCAGGTTGAGCAGGGCGCGCTGCAGCAGCCGGCCGTCGCCACGCACCGGTGCGGTGTCGAGTGTGCAGCGGCGCTCGATGCGCGCGCCCGCGCGCCGCGCGTCTTCCCACAGGTCGTCCGCGCTCTGGTGCAGCACCTGCACCAGGTCGACCTCCGGAAAACCCGCCGGCTCCAGCGCCTGGGCCCGGCCCATCAGCAGGAACTGCTCGCTCAATTCGAGCGATCGGCGTGCGCAGTCGTCGATGCGTGCCAGCATCGCGGTGTCATCGCCGGCAGCGCCGGCACGCAGCTGGTCGGCCAGCGCGCGCAAGGACACCAGCGGCGAGCGCAGGTCATGCGCCAGGTGGCGCATCATCTCCTCGCGGTATTGCTGGCCCTCGGGCGTGCCGGTATCGGCGGCCATGGCGTCGGCGATCCGGTCGACCGCCCGCGTGATGGCGGTGATCCGGGTTTCGACCGGATCGAACAGGCTGGTCGCCACTGGCGCGACGACACGGACCTCGCCCGGGCGTACCAGGGCCGAGATGCGTGTCGTCTCGCGCGCCATTGCATCCAGGCTGGCCTCCAGGCGGCGCCAGCTCCACAAGGGGTAGGCCAGCGCCACCGCCACCAGCGGCGCTGCCGGCGGCCACCAGCGGCCCCAGAGCGCCAGGGCAGCCCAGGCCGCCAGCAACGCGCCGACCCCGGCGCCAGCGCTGAGCGCCAGCGCCGCCCGGGGCGAGCTCGGGAGCAGCGCGACCAGCAGCGCCAGCACCAGCGCGACCGAGATGGCGAGCCGCGCCTGCGGGCCGAGCAGTTGTGGCATCTGGCCCGTGCGCAAAACCTGCAGCACATTGGCGACGAACTCGACACCGGGCATGGCGCCGCTGGTACTGGCCAGCGGCGTGACCAGGTTGTCTCCCAGGCCGGTCGCCGTCGCGCCCACCAGAACGACCTTGCCACGCAGCGCCGCCGGCGCAATCTGGCCATCCAGCAACGCCGCAACCGGTTGGCGCGCGAAGTGGCCGGCCGGACCGGCGAAGGGCACCAGCACCGGGCCGCTCGCGGGCATCGGCAATGTCGGCGCGTTGCCGAGCGACAGGTCGCGCAAGACCATGGCAACGTGCGCGTAGTCGGCGCCACTGGCGCCTTCGACCGGAAGGTAGCGCCGGCTGACGCCGTCGCCGTCCACCAGCGCTTGCGCGTGGCCCAGGCGCGCACCAGCGGCAAGCAGCGGGATCGGCACCACGGCAGCGCCACCGGCACCGGGCATGAAAACCGGCAGCACCACGCGGCCGTGGCGGGTGATTGCCGCCGCCAGGCGGGTGTCTGCAGCCGGGTCGCCGCGCTCGGGTTCGGACAGGATCACGTCCAGCAGCACCGGGCCGGCGCCGGCTGCGGTCAGGCGTTCGAGCACCTCGGCCAGCAGCTGCCGTGACCAGGGCCAGCGCCCGTAACGCGCCAGGCTGGCCTCGTCGATGGCAAGGATCAGGATGTCGTCGGCGGCAGGCCGGCCGCTCCAGGCCACGCTGCTGTCATAGAACCAGTAGTCGACCCGTTCCAGCCATTGCCCGCGCACCGCCGCCACCAGCAGGCCCAGCAGCAGCGCCGCCAGCAAGACCCACTCACGCATGTGACGCCCGGCCATGCCCCTCACGCGAGACTCATAAGTCTTGGCGTTCAAAGGTATGAACTGTTCGCCCGGTGCTTGACGAAGGGCCGAATGGCTTCGACCCTTCGACTGGCTCAGGACAGGCCAAGCTCAGCCCGAACGGATCTGGCCGATCGAACACCATTTGGCATCACAACAGGGGCAGCAGCAGCAGCAGGAACAACAGCCACGGATGTTTCTTCGGCACTTCGAAACGCTGCGCGGTCGACCAAGGGCCGGAGCCGCCGTCGGGCAGCACCAGTTGCATGCGCACGTAATGGACGCCGGGCTCGGGGCTCGGCAGTTCGAGGCTCGCGCCGGCCACCACCTGGTCGAATTCCGTCGCGGCGAATTCAGCGTCGCGCGACAGCATCACGCGGTGGCCGAAACCGGCCGGGCCCGACCAGCTCAGGCGCAGCCCGCCGTCGCCGACCTGCGGCGGCGCCACCGCCGACGGCGCCAGCAGCGTGAAGTTGCCCGGGTCGCCGAACGGCCCGCGGCTGCCGTCCGGGCGTTGTGTCGCCACGCGCCAGTGGTACTGCCCCGGCGACCACGCCGCATCGATCGGCAGGCGGCTTGCGGACACCCCTGCGTCGTACAGCAACTCGGTGAACTTCGCGTCCCGCGCCACCTGCACGTGGTAGCCCGGGGCACCCACCAGTTCGCCCCATACCAGCGCCGCGCCGCTGGTCACGCTGGCGCCCGAAGGTGGCGCAATCTGCAGCGGCGGTTCGGGTCGGGCGCGCAGCGCAAAGGCCAGCTGCGCCTCCTTGCCCTCGAGTTCCTGCGCATCGTTGGCACGCACGCGCAGATGGTAGTCACCGTCGGCCAGGCCGGTCAGCAACCACACCGGCACGCGCGTCTTGGCGTCCTGCAGCAACTGCGTGAAGCCGCCGTCCGCCGCCACTTGCCAGTGCCAGCCCGCCGCCGCGGGCATCGGCGCCACCTGCAACGGCTGCGCGGTACGCTCGACCAGTGGCGGCACTCCCGACAGGTCCGGCGCACCCAGCAGCGGCACCACGGCGCCCAACAGGCCTGCATTGGCGCGCAGACCCTGGCCCTGCGCGACCCGCGTTTCCTGGGGTGTTGCGCCGGTGACGGCCACCAGCCCTGACACCACCTCGTGGCGGCTGACATCGCCCTCCAGCGCGACCCGAAAGCGCGTGCCGCGCACCGCGGTCACCACGCGCGGCGTTCGCACTTCGAAGCGCGACGCCGGCGGTTGCAACGGCGTGGCCGTGGTGTCGAGCGCGCCGCCGCGCAACTCGATGCTGGTGGCACGGATGGCGGTGCCTTCGGCCTGGCGCAGAACCCCCAGGGCAGCGCGTGTCATGGGCGCGAACACCACCACCGCGCCGTCGGGCAGGCGCAGGGTCAGCGAACCTTGCGCGCCGGTATCGAAACTGTCGCCCGCCTTGAGGCGCACGCCCGCCGCCAGCGGGCCGTTGTTGCCGGTGACGACCCCGTGCACGTACACCACCTCGGCCGGCAGTTCGCTCCAGCGCAACCAGTCCAGCGGGATGCGCAACCGCGTGCCCGGGCGCAGGCGCCGGTCTTTGGTGATGCGGTTCAGGGTTTTGAGTTCGGGCCAGCGCTGCGGGCTGTCGAGAAGGCGCTGGCTGATGCCGATCAGCGTATCGCCGGCACGGACCTCGAGCTCCAGCGTCTCCTGTGCCTGTACGCCGGCGCACAACTGCGCCGCCAGCCACAGCGGCAGCAGCCAGCGCCACGCCAGCCTATTCCAGCGCTTCGAGTCGGTAACCATGGGCATAGACGGAGGTGATGCGCCAGCCGTTTTCGGGCAGGCGCAGCGCGGTGCGGAGCTGGCTGACATGGATATCGAGCGTGCGCGTCTGCACCTGCGCATTCAGGCCCCACACGGCCTCCAGCAGGTACTGGCGCGACAGCAGCCGCCCGGTATTGCGAAACAACACCAATGCCAGCTGGAATTGGCGCTGCGACAGTTCGACCGCCTCGCGGCGTACCCGGGTGGCGCTGGTGGCCGGGTCGAATTCGTAGGGCCCGACCGAGAGCAGCTGGTGCGCGGGCAACTTGTCCGAGCGCCGCTTCAATGCGGCCAGGCGCGCCAGCAATTCGGCCGGGCGCGCGGGCTTGATGAGAAAATCATCGGCCCCGTGGGCCAGCGCCTCCACGATGTCCTGCTCGGCGTCGCGGCTGGTGACGAAAATGACCGGGATCCGGTCGGCGCGCTGGCGCAGCCGGTCGAGCACCTCGAGGCCGCTCAGGTCGGGCAGCATCCAGTCCAGCACCAGCACATCGAAGGTTTCGCGCACGATCGCCTGCAACAGGCGTGCGCCGGTGGCATAGACCTCGAAGCTGTGTCCGGCCCCCTGCAAGGCCGCCGTGATGAGCGTCGCGTGGTCGGCGTTGTCTTCCAGCAGACCGACCCTCATTCCAGGCACCCGATGCAGAAGACGGGCGGTTGTCCCGGCGCCGAACCAACACCACCGGCAGGCGGCCTTGGCCGAAATCCCGATTTGGCGCTGGCTTTTGTCATGGTGCGACAGTCTAAAACAAGCCGGCGCGGCCCGGTGTTGGAATTCGGGTACGCCAGCGCCGGGCGGCGCACGGCTCGCGGAACGACGGACAGCGGCCGCCGATTCCCGCGCCCGGGCGTAAACTGCAGTGCGAAGTCGCAGCACCATGAAGCCCGCGCGCCCGGACCTGCGTTAGCCGCCCTGCGGCCACGCCACGCTTGAATCATCTCCACAGGAGGCCACACCATGAATGCACCCACCAGCCCGTTGCAGCTGTTGCCGCAGATCGACCAGCGCGAGGTGCCACAGGCCCTGATCGATTCCCTCAAGGCCAGGTTCGGCGAGCGCTGCTCGACCGCGCTGGTGGTGCGCGAGCAGCACGGGCGCGACGAATCCTCGTTCGAGGCCCCGCCGCCCGCGGCGGTGGTGTTTGCCGAAAACACAGCCGATGCGGCGGCGGTGGTTGCCCTGGCCAGCCAGTACAAGGTGCCGGTGATCCCGTTCGGCGTCGGGTCTTCGCTGGAAGGGCATTTGCTGGCCGTACAAGGCGGCATCAGCATCGACCTGGGCCGTATGAACAAGGTGCTGTCGATCAATGCCGAAGACCTCACCGTCACCGTGCAGGCGGGCGTCACGCGCAAGCAGCTCAATGAAGAGATCCGCGGCACCGGCCTTTTTTTCCCGATCGATCCGGGTGCCGACGCGACCATCGGCGGCATGAGCGCCACCCGCGCCAGCGGGACCAACGCGGTGCGTTACGGCACCATGCGTGAAAACGTGCTCGGCCTGCAGGTGGTGACGGCCAGCGGCGAGGTGATCCGCACCGGAACCCGCGCCAAGAAGTCATCGGCCGGTTACGACCTCACGCGCCTGATGGTGGGCAGCGAAGGCACGCTGGGCGTGATCACCGAGATCACGCTCAAGATCTATCCCCTGCCCGAAGCCGTGTCGGCCGCGATCTGTTCCTTCCCCAGCATCGAGGCAGCCGTGCGCACCACGATCCAGGTGATACAGATGGGCATTCCGATCGCCCGCGTGGAGCTGATCGACGCGCGCACCGTGCGCATGGTCAATGCCTATGCCAAGCTCGGGCTGCGCGAGGAGCCGATGCTGCTGATGGAGTTCCACGGCACGCCCAACAGCGTCAAGGAGCAGGCCGAACTGGTGCAGGAGATCGCCGCGGAACACGGCGGCAACGCCTTCGAATGGGCCAGCACGCCGGAAGAACGCACGCGCCTGTGGGCGGCGCGGCACAACTCGTATTTCGCGGCGCTGCAGTCGCGCCCCGGGTGCCGCATCATCTCGACCGATACCTGCGTGCCGATCTCGCGCCTGGCCGACTGTCTGCTCGACTCGGTGGCCGAAGCCGACGCATCCGGCATCCCGTATTTCCTGGTCGGCCATGTCGGCGACGGCAACTTCCACTTTGGTTACCTGCTCGATCCGGCGCAGCCGCAGGAACGCGAGATCGCCGAGAAGCTCAACCACCAGTTGGTGGCGCGGGCGTTGCGGCTCGACGGCACCTGCACCGGAGAACACGGTGTCGGCCTGCACAAGATGGACTTCCTGGTGACCGAAGCCGGCGCCGGCGCGGTCGAGATGATGCGCACCATCAAACGCGCGCTCGACCCGCACAACATCATGAACCCGGGCAAGATCTTTTCGATGTAGAAGGCCGCGCACGGGCCACGGCAGCGCTGCGGCGCCAGGCCGCGATCAAAACCGCTGCTCGACCCAGAGCCGCAGGATCGAGTCGTCGAGCGCGGTCGAACACAGCAGCCTGGGCGCCGAAATATCGGCCTCGCTGTACCAGACACAGCGCCCTTGCCCGGCGCGCCCCGGCGGCGCGGACGCGACAGCCGCAAAGAACGACTCCATCGACACCGGCACCGCGGCGCCATGGGCCGCGGCAAACTGGCCATGGCCCGGATCGGCGGCGGCCTCGTCGGGCACCGGCACCGGCGCAGGCGCAGGCGGCGGACCGAGGCGCAGCAGTTCCGTCTCCAGCGCGTCGATCGACCAGTCCTCCTGCAGCGCGTCGACGGCGGCATCTTCCAGACATTGCAACCACGACCACAACATGCCCTGCCCGTCGGCTCCGGCCGGAACGACCCGCAGCGGTGTCGCCAGCGTCAGCGGATAGTAGCGCCCGACACGGTCCACCGACGGCATCACGACACCGGTCCAGCTGGCGGCATGCAGCGGCGCCGGCAGGAATCCGGGCGTCAGCAGGAAGCGCCAGGTCGGGCTGGCCAGATAGGCTTCAAGCCAGTGCTGCGGGTCGTCGGCGCGCAGGCGCGCCAACCCGGCCGAGAGCCAGTCGTCCCAGGCGCTGACAAAGTCTGCGTCCAGCCGGCGGGTCGCGAAGTCGCCCACCGTGGGCAGCTTGCCATGCCACCCGACGGCATGCTGGGCCAGCCCCGGCTCGCGCACGTTCATAACGCTCCAGGACAGCGGAACTGTTGGATTTCGCGCATGCGAAACGGGTTGATCACGCTGTTGGCGATGACCTCGAGCCGCGCCTTTTTCCCCTCCAGGTTCACCAGCACGGTGAACTTTTCGGGTTGCGCAGAAGGCTGCACTTCAAACCGGTCGAACAGGCGAAACAGCGCCCACGGGCCGTCGAAACTGAGCGCCGCAATTGGCGGCGTCGCAGTCAACCTGATTTGCGAGCCGAGCTTCTGGCTCGGCCAGTTCACCACCGCCGTGCTGGTATTGCCAGCGACGAATTTGAGTACCTGGCCATCGATGTCGAGCGACAACTCCTTGAGGCCATCCTGCATTTCGAGCGCGCGGATCTCGAGCCGGAACCCAGGCGTCTTGCCGCCGCCGCGGAAGAAGCCTTCGCGAATTCGCGCGGCGCGCTGGAACTCGGCCAGCGCCGCCGAGCCGGTCGGCTTGGCGCCGTCGGCCAGTGGTTTGTAGCGCCACGGATTGGTACCGGTGTCGACCATGGCGGCGAGCCGGCGCTGGTAGAACTCGTCGAGCATGCCGCCGGCGCCGAACAACTGGCCGAAATCGTCCGGCATCACATCGGCCTTGGAACCCGCGGCGAACGGGTACCGGTTGGTGATGGCGCGGTTGCAGAAATCGAATACCGGCTTGAGCTCGCCGGTCATCACTTCCCGTTCGCCCTCGCGGCTGCCCTTGACGCCGGCATCGGCGAGTGTGGCCAGCATGCTGCGGATCGGCTCGGGCTGGGTTCCCGCCGCTGCCTTCACCTTGTCCGCACCGGCCGGCGGCGGCGGCGGCGACTTGCTCTTCTG
>JANMYG010000583.1:0-32487 GCA_031381865.1 Betaproteobacteria bacterium
GGACTTGCTGCCGCTGCTCTTGAGCAGTCGGCGGCTGACGATGGTGCCGTCCACGGCCGCGCGCACTTCCACCTCGGCGGTCGGATTGCCCGCGAGGTCTTCCGTGAAAACGATGTTCGGCTTGACCTTGGCGCTGACGCGTCCGGCATAACTTGCCGACGGAGCGGAGGACTGCACGGCGGCGCCGGCGGCGGCGGGTGCGCCGGTCGCGCCTGCCAGCCCGGCGATGCGCTGCATGTTGGCCTTGCGCTGGGCCTCGACCTTGGTGGCCTCCTGCTGGGCCTTGAGCTCCTCCTTGCGCCGGGTTTCCTGCTCGGCCTTCTTCTTGTCGAGTGCCAGTTTCTGCTCCAGTTCGCGCTGCTGTTCCAGCGCCTGCTGCTGCTTTTCGCGCCGCTCGCGCTCGAGTTTGGCAGCCGCCTGCTGGCGCTCGGTCTTCAGCCGCTGTTTCTCGCGCTCCAGCGCGATATCCGGAGCCGGCGGCGCCGGTGCCGCCTGGGGCGGCGCAACCGGCGCTGGCGGCGGCGCGGGTGGTGCCGCTTCGACCAGCCTGGGTGCGGCCACCTGTGGCACGGCCGACCACAATTCGGCCTGCGCCGTCACCAACTCGGCCTCGCTTTTCCAGCGCACGCCCCAGGTCAGGGCCGCCAGCAGCACCGCGTGCGCCAGCACCGCGAGCGCCAGCGCGCGCAGCAGCCCGGCCGTGGGCGGTGGCGCAAATTCCAGGCGGTCGGTGGTGGCGTGCATGTCGGCAAGGCTTATTTGGCCAGTTGTACCGACAGGCCGACGCGTTGCACGCCTGCGCGTTGCAGCGTGTCCATGACCTTGACCACGACCTCGTACTTGACACCGCGGTCGGCGCTGATCACGACCGCCGGATTGGTTGCGCCGGCCTGCGCCTTGGTGACTGCCGCTGCGAGGTCGCGCATGCCGATGCGTGTGCTCTTGTCCAGGACCCTCAGCTCCAGCGATTCGTCGCGGCCGATCACCACCTGGAGCACCTGGTCCGGCTGCCTGGCGGCCCGACCGACACTGGGCAGGTCGATCATGCTGGGCGCGATCAGCGGGGCGGTGACCATGAAGATGATCAGCAGCACCAGCATCACGTCGATGAAGGGCACCATGTTGATCTCGCTGATGGTGCGCCGGCCGCGGCGGCGGCTTGTCGTGGCGGGCATGGCGGTGGCGTCAGCGCCCCGACGCCGGCTGCGTTCCGACGTTGCGCTGCAGGATGTTGGAGAACTCCTCGATGAAGGTCTCCAGCCGGATCGCGATGCGGTCGATGTCGTGCGCAAAACGGTTGTACGCCACCACCGCCGGTATCGCCGCGAACAGCCCGATCGCGGTGGCCACCAGGGCCTCCGCGATGCCGGGCGCCACCGTGGCCAGCGTGACCTGTTGCAGGTTGGCCAGGCCGGTGAACGCATGCATGATGCCCCAGACGGTGCCGAACAACCCCAGGTAGGGCGAGACCGAACCGACCGAAGCCAGGAACGACAGGTTCGATTCGACTTCGTCCATCTCCCGCTGCACACTGGCACGCATGGCGCGGCGCGCGCCGTCCATCAGCGTGCCGGTGTCGGTGATGTGGCGCTCGCGCAGCTTCTGGTATTCGCGCAGGCCGCTGGCGAATATGCGTTCCATCGGCCCGGAATCGCGCGCGTTCTTGGCCGCCGCGGCATACAGGTCGTTGAGGCTGGTGCCGGACCAGAACTCGCGCTCGAAGCTTTCGTTCAGCGCCTTGATGCGCTTGAGCGCGAACAGCTTGCGAAAGATCGCCGCCCAGCTCGCCACCGAAACCACCACCAGCAACACCATGACGAGCTGCACCACGATGCTGGCGTTGAGCACCAGATGCAGTATCGACAGGTCTTGGTTCATTGCAGGGCTTCCAGGAGGGTTGGCGCCACGCTGGCTTATACCAGCAAGGCTTTCAGTCGCACCACCGCGGTCTGCAGCTGCGCCATGGAACTGGCGCTCGACAGGCGGATGAAACTGGCGGTCTGGGCGGAACCGAAATCGCGCCCCGGGGTGACAGCGACATGGGCGCGCTGCATGACAGCGAAGGCAAATTCCCAGCTGTCCTCGATGCCCAGCCGCGCACAGGCCGCGGAGCAGTCGGCCCAGGCGTAAAAGGCGCCGTCGGGCATGACCGGCACGGTCAAGCCCAGCTCGGTGAGGGCGGGCACGAAGTAGTCGCGCCGGGCCCGGAACTCGGCGCGCCGGTGTTCGTACTCGGTCATGCTGGCCGGCTCGAAGCAGGCCAGCGCGGCATGTTGCGCCACCGTGCTCGGACAGATGAACAGGTTCTGCGCCAGCCGCTCGATCACCGGCACCAGCGCCGGTGGCACCACCAGCCAGCCCAGCCGCCAGCCGGTCATGCTGAAGTATTTGCTGAAGCTGTTGATGCTGACGATGTTGTCGTCCAGCGCCAGCGCGGTCTGCGCATACTGGTCGTCGTAACTCAGGCCCAGGTAGATCTCGTCCACCAGCGTGATGCCGCCGGCCTGGTCGACCAGGTTGTGGATGCGCCGCAAAACGTCCGGGTGGACCGAGGTGCCGGTCGGGTTGGACGGGGAGGCCAGCAACACGCCGCGCGTCCGGCCGCGGACCCAGGCGTCCTGCACCTGGTCGGCGCCGAGTTGCCAGCGGTCGGCGGCGCTGGTGGGCAACAGGACGGCGGTGCCGTCGGCGGCGCTGACGAAATGCCGGTTGCAGGGGTAACTCGGGTCCGGCATCAGGATTTCGTCGCCCGACTCGACCAACGCCAGGCAGGCCAGCTGCAATGCCGCCGATGCGCCGGCCGTGACCACGATCCGACCGGGCGCGACATCGACGCCGAAACGCTGCCGGTACCAGCCACTGATGCGTTCGCGCAGCGCCGGCAGACCGGTGGCCTGGGTGTATTGCGTGGCGCCATCGCGAATCGCCCTCTCGCCGGCGGCGCGCACGAGTTCCGGGGCGGTGAAGTCGGGCTCGCCGATGTTCAGGTAGACCATCGGCGTCGCGCTGCCGGCGGCGGCCCGGCCGATTTCCGCCGCGGCCTTGGCCACCTCCATCACGTAGAACGGTTCGATGCGCTGCGCGCGCTTGGACAACCTCATCACAACGGGTGGTGGCGGCGTCAGGCCCGGGTCCGGCCGGTGCCGCGGTCGCTGGCCACCTCGGCCGGGCGCAGTGCCGGGGCGATGCCATTGAGCACGGCGTTGACGTATTTGTGGCCGTCGGTGCCGCCGAACTCCTTGGCCAGCTCGATGCATTCATTGAGCACCACGCGCCACGGCACGTCCGGGCAATGCTGCAGCTCGTAGACACCGATCCACATCGTGGCGTGCTCGATCGGCGAGATCTCGGCCAGCTTGCGGTCCAGCAGCGGAACGATCAATGCGTCGAGGGCCGCGCTCTGCGCCACGCAGCCCCCCAGCAGCGCGTCGAAGTGCACCGCGTCGCATTTGCCGAAGCCGGCCAGGTCGCGCGTGAACGCGTCGATATCGGCCAGCGCATTACGACCGATCAGGTGCTGGTACAGGGCCTGCAGGCCGAACTCGCGCGCACGGCTGCGGGCCGACTTGCTGCCGGCCTTGCGCGCGCCGGTGCTGGTAAGCCCGGTGCGCGACTGGCGCGGGGGACGTGTGCCGGCGGGCAGCGCTTTGGGTTCGCTCATCCGATGTCTTCCAGCAGGTTGGCCATTTCCACCGCCACGCGGGCGGCATCGCGGCCCTTGTCGGTCTGGCGCGCCACCGCCTGCTCGATGTTCTCGGTAGTCAGGATGGCGTTGGCGATCGGCAACTGGTAGTCGAGCGCGACCCGGCTGACCCCGGCGCCGGACTCGTTGGCCACCAGTTCGAAATGGTAGGTTTCGCCGCGGATGATGCAACCCAGCGCCACCAGCGCGTCGTATTTGGCGGACTCGGCCATCGCCTGCAGCGCCATCGGCACTTCGAGCGCGCCCGGCACGCGGATATGGTCGATGTGCTCCTCGACCACGCCCAGCGCCAGCAATTCGGCCTTGCAGGCCGCCGCCAGCGCGTCGGTGACGGATTCGTTGAAGCGCGCCTGCACCAGGCCCACGCTGAGTTTCCTGCCCTTGAGCCGGTGGTCGCCGGACTCCAGTTTTCCCTTGTCTGCGCCAAACATGTGTTGTTCCCTGTGTCGTTGTTTCAGTGCGTGATGTAGCCGTCGATCTCGAGGCCATAACCCGCCATGCTGGGCATGCGCCGCGGATTGCCCAGCAGGCTCATTTTCTGGACCCCGCATTCACGCAGGATCTGCGCGCCGATGCCATAGGTGCGCAGGTCCATGCGGCCGCGTTCGGGCCCATGGCTGGCGCGCGCCGTGCCCTCGAACTGCGACAGCAACTGCGCGGCGCTTTCGCCGCAATTGAGCAGCACCACGACCCCCTTGCCTTCGGACGCGATGCGTGCCAGGCAGGCGTCCAGGCTCCAGGAATGCATCGCCCGGTTGACCTCCAGCGCGTCGAGCACCGACAGCGGCTCGTGCACCCGCACCGGCACCGTCTCGTGCGCGCCCCACTGGCCCCGGACCAGCGCCAGGTGGATGCCCTGGCCGGGCTTATCGCGAAACGCGTGGGCCGTGAATTCACCGGCCGCCGTGTTCAGCAAACGCGTGCCTACCTTCTCGATCAGCGACTCGACCCGGCTGCGGTGTTCGATCAGGCTGGCGATGGTGCCGATCTTCAAGCCGTGTTCGGCCGCGAACAATTGCAGGTCCGGCAGCCGTGCCATGGTGCCGTCGTCCTTCATGATTTCGCAGATCACGGCGGCCGGACTGCAGCCGGCCATGGCCGCCAGGTCGCAACCCGCCTCGGTATGGCCGGCGCGCAACAAGACGCCGCCCTCGACCGCCTGCAGCGGGAAGATGTGGCCCGGTTGCACCAGGTCGGCCGGCCGGGCATTCCGGGCTACCGCCGCCTCCACCGTGCGCGCCCGGTCGGCCGCTGAGATGCCGGTGGTCACGCCTTCGGCGGCCTCGATCGACACCGTGAAGGCGGTGCCTTTCTTGTCGCCGTTGCGCGTCGTCATGGGCGGCAACCGCAGGTGTTCACAACGCTCGCGCGTCAATGTGAGGCAGATAAGGCCGCGCCCGAAACGCGCCATGAAATTGATCGCCGCCGCCGTGACATGGTCGGCCGCCAGCACCAGGTCGCCTTCGTTTTCACGGTCTTCCTCGTCGACCAGGATCACGATGCGACCGGCGCGCAATTCGGCCACGATTTCTTCGATCGGCGAAATCGCCGCGCCACGGGAGGTGCTCATGGTGTTCCTTCGATTGCGCTGCAGTGCCGGGCGCCTGCGGGCGGTCGTGTGGTGCTCATGGCGTTCCTTTGACGGTTTCGGTGCCGGCCGCGCCGGTCGTGGTGCGCAGTGCGGACACCGGTTTTGCCGGCGCATCCGGTCCGAGCATGCGCTCGACGTAACGCGCGATCAGGTCGATTTCGAGGTTGACCCGGGAGCCGCTGCGCAGCCGGCCGAGCGCGGTGTTGCGCACGGTGTGGGGAATCAGGTTGATGCTGACCTCGCATCCGGTCGGCTGGTCCTGCACGCGGTTGACCGTCAGGCTGGCGCCGTCGATGGTGATCGAACCCTTGGTAGCCAGGAACCGGGCCAGTTCGCGCGGGGCCAGCACGCATAGCTCCCAGCTCTCGCCGACCTCGGCGAAACGGGTCACGGTGCCGACGCCGTCCACATGGCCCGCAACGATGTGGCCACCCAGCCGGTCGTGCGCGCGCAGTGCCTTTTCCAGATTCACGGGGCCGGTCTGGTCGAGGCCGGCGGTCTTGTCCAGCGATTCGGCCGAAACATCGAATCCCAGCAACGACTGCTGCGCGTCGATCGCGGTGACCGTCATGCAGGCGCCGTTGAGGGCGATGCTGTCGCCCAGGCCGACGTCGTCGATATACCCCGCTGGGCACTGCACCGACAGGTGCTTGCCGTGTGTGGAAGAGCTTCCCAGGGCGTGTACGGCGGCGATGCGCCCGACGCCGGTGATGATTCCGGTGAACATGCCGCCATTATGCTGGACCCTCCGCAGCGTGGCCCCCGGTTGTCACAGCAGTCGCGCCACCTTGGTTGTCATCCCGGACCTGCTCCGCTTGCCCCGGACCACGATCCGGGGGGATCCATGGATTGCGGGTGTCGCGACCCCGGACTCGTTCCACGGCCGCCATCTCAGTCGCAGCGCTAAAAGTCGTCCCGCCCTACTACCCGCGCCACGATGCGCAGGTCGGGCCCCAGCATCGTGGCCGACCTGAATTCGAGTCGCAGCGCCTGCTCGAGCGCCGTGAGCGGGCCGAAGTTGGCCATGTCGCGCCCCTGGCCGAACATTTTGGGCGCCAGATAGACGACCAGTTCGTCGACCAGGCCCTCACGCACCAGCGATCCGTTGAGTTTGTGGCCGGCTTCGACGTGCAGTTCGTTGCACTCACGTGCCGCCAGGTCGGCCAGCATGCCCCGCAGGTCGACCTTGTGTTCGGTCCCCGCGCCCCGGCCGGGCATGTCGACCACCGTTGCCCCCCGGTCGCGCAAGGCCTGCGCGCGTGCCGCATCGGCCACGGCGGCGTAGATGAGCACGTGCCGACCGGGCAGGAACAATGCCGCGTCCAGCGGCGTCTCCAGCCGGCTGTCGACGACCACCAACGTGGGCTGCCGCTGGCCGACGGCAACGCTGCCATGGCGCGCCTCAGGCGCAATCCGTGGATCCCCCCGGATCGTGGTCCCGGGCAAGCGGAGCGAGTCCGGGATGACAGGGTTGGCCATGCCGGGGTCCACCATCACAGGGCCCTCGGTGTGCGTCGGCGCAGGCGGCGCCAGCCGCACGTCCAGGCGCGGGTTGTCTTCGAGCACGGTGCCGATGCCGGTCAGGATAGCGTCGGCGCGCGCGCGCCAGAGATGCCCGTCGCGGCGCGCGGCATCGGACGTGATCCACTGGCTGACGCCGTTCTCCAGCGCCGTCTTCCCGTCCAGCGTGGCCGCGATCTTGAGCCGCACCCACGGCGTCTTGCGCAGCATGCGGCTGAAGAATCCGATATTGAGCTCGCGCGATTCGGCCGCACCGGGGCCGACCGCGACCTCGACCCCGGCGGCGCGCAGAAACGCGAAGCCCTGGCCAGCCACGAGCGGATTCGGGTCGGCGATCGAGGCCACCACCCGGCGCACACCGGTCGCCGCCAGCGCCTCGCAACAGGGGCCGGTACGCCCCTGGTGCACGCAGGGCTCGAGCGTGACGTAGGCAGTGGCGCCGGTGGTGGCATGGCCGCGCGCCTGGGCATCGCGCAGCGCCATGATTTCCGCATGCGGGCCGCCCACCGCCTGCGTATGACCGGCGCCGATCTGTCGACCGTCGATACCAACCAGCACGCAGCCGACGCGTGGGTTGGGTTCCGCCACGCCCACAGCCCGGGCTGCGGCATCCAGCGCCACGCGCATCCAGCGCGGTTCGTCGTGGTTCATGGCGTGGTGCGGAAATTTGCCGCAGCGGCAGGGGCCGGTGTTTCGGCTGCCGGATCGGTCACGGCCGCCGCCGGTGTTGGTCGAAATCGAACAGCGGTCATGCGGGCGAGGGTGTGAAAAAGTGCACGTTCCAGGCATTCTGGGGCCGGGGCCCGGCGCCTCGCCTACCGCCTGACGGCTGGTTGCCGCCATTCGTCGGCAAGTGCCCCCACCGGGCGCTGGCTTGGGATAGCCTGCAGTCCATGAAATCGCCCAAAGCCGTTGTCGCGCCAATTGCCACCGCTCGCGATCTCGCGCGCCCGCAACGTTGCCCGGCGCTTGGTGCCGTCGCCACAGGGCGCGCGCAGCGCGGTTTCACGATGCTCGAGTTGTTGATCGTCTTCACCATCGGTTCGGTCCTGGCCGTGATCGCCGTGCCTTCGTTTCGCGACATGCTCAACACCACGCGGCAGAACTCGGCGGTCGGCCTCGTCATCAGCGACCTGAATCAGGCGCGCGGCGAGGCGATCAAACGCAATGTCCGGGTTCTGATGTGCGTGCGCAATGCGGCCGGCACCCAGTGCGGCGTCGGCACCGACTGGCGCGGCGGCTGGGTGATCTGCACCGAAGGCGCGGTCGCCGACCAATGCTCGAGCACCACCCCGATGACGGTGCGCCCGCCCCTGGACACCAACCTCACGCTCGCCGGTTCGGCTGCGACCATCCGCTTCAAGCCCGACAGTACACAGGGCGTCGCTGGCTTGCCGGCCACACTTACGGTGGGCGGAACCTGGTCCGGCGCCGCCGACCGAACGGTCACGATTGCCGCCACCGGGCACATCTCCAAGTAACAGGTGCGTTCATGATCCAGTACCAATTCACCCACACCCCGCCGCGCGACACCCCATGCGGCAGCCGGCGCGGCCGCTCGCGCGGGTTCTCGATGATCGAAGTGCTGGTCACGCTGCTGATCGTCTCGCTGGCCCTGCTCGGCACCGCCGGCCTGCAGGCCTATTCGATGCGCCTGAACCAGGGCGGGCAGTTTCGCACCCAGGCGGTGTTCCTGGTCGCCGACCTGGCCGAACGCATCGAGGCCAACAAACCTGGGGCGGTGGCCGGCAACTACCTGTTGGCGGCGTCGAACGTCGCCAATGCCCTGAGCGTGGCGTGCCAGGCCGGTCAGCCCGCCTGCAGCGCCGCCGCCCTGGCCACGCTCGATCTTTCGCAATGGCAAAACGCGGTTTTCGCGGCTCTGCCGCAAAGCACTTGGGAGGTATGCATCGACGCGGATCTCAATGGCGTGTGCGACGTTGCGCCGGTTTTCACCAACCCGATCAACTACCTGATCCGGATCAGCTGGGTCGACCGGCGCGCCGACACCACCAATGCCGCTTTCGTCAACACCTCGCAGCTCGGCAGCAATGCCGCTGGCACCGGCGAGCGGTTTTTCTACACCGCCACCCGCACAGTCTTCAATTGACGCCATGAACACCAACTCCAACCTGCGCAGAGCCGCCCGCACCTTGGCCACGCGTCCGGCCCGGGCAGCTGGTTTCACCCTGATCGAGATGATGATCTCGATCACCATCGGCCTGGGCATCCTGGCCGGGCTGGTGGGTGTGCTGGCCACCAACTCGAGCAATTCACGCGCCAACGAGCGCACCTCGGAGCTCTTGACCAATGGGCGTTACGCGCTCAATTCGATGAAGCAGGAACTGCGCGAGGCGGGGTTTCGCGGCTACACCTGGGCCGAGCCCAGCGCACCGGGCGCCCTGGTAGTGACCGGGTGTGTGGGCGCCGAGGCCGGAGCCACGGCAGCGGCTTTTATCGCCAATATCCGACAGGGGGTGTGGGGCGCCAACGATGCCAACCCCTTTTCGGGTGTTGGCAACTGCATCCCAGATGCCAGTTATTCCGCCGGCAACGATGTGCTGGTGGTGCGTCGGCTCGCCGTGATCCCGAGCACCGCGCTGGCCGCCGGCACCGTCTACTTCCACTCCAGCTACGAGCAGGGCCAGGTGTTCCAGGGTGTGACCGCGCCAACATTCGGCGGCCCGCCGACGCCGCTGGCAAGTTTCGCGATGCAGATCTACGTCTACTACATCAGCCCGTTCACGCAGAGCGCCACCGAAAGCCCGCTGGTTCCGGCGCTCTACCGGGTGGCACTGCGGCCCGATGGGACCATGCAGCGCGAGCTGGTTGCCAGCGGCATCGAACGTTTGCAGGTGCAGTACGGTCAACTCACCACGGCGCCCGCGACCCAGTATCTCGACACGCTGGCCGGTGACTCTTCCGCCGCCGGCGCCACCGACTGGGAGCAGGTCAACTCGGTGCGTATCTGGCTGCTGGCGCGCAATGCGACGCCCGAGCCCGGATATGTTCCGCTGCCGGTCCCTGCGATGGGCAGCGTGGCGGGCTACACGCCGCCCAGCGACGGTTTCCGCCGCCAGCTCTTCACCACCGTGGTTCAACTGCGCAACTGAGGACGACCACCATGCGCCGCTTATCCGCCGCCCGTTTTCCGGCCCGCCAGCGCGGTGCCACACTGGTCATTGCACTGCTGATCCTGGTGCTGATCATGATGATCGGCATCACGGCCATCAGCACCTCCAGCACCCAGTTCAAGCTGGCCGGGAACCTGCAGTTCGAAGACAGCGCGATCAACAACGCCGAAACCGCTACCACCACGGCCGAAAACTGGCTCTCGACCGGCACCAATTACAGCAACGCGGGTTTCACCACCTACGCCGTGGGGGCAACCCCCCATCTGCTGCCGATCGGTCGCCTGGCCGGCCTGGTGGCCCCCGCCAACAGCCCGCTCACGATGACCTGGACCAATGCCAACTCCTTGTGCGTGGGCAGCACCGACATTGCATGCACGGACGGCAATAGCGCACAACGCTATTTCATCGAGCAGATGTCGCTCAACAACAAGCTGCAAGGCTCCAGCCAGGTGGTGGGTGGACGCGCGTCCACCACCTGCAACAAGGTCAACACCTACCTGATTACCGCGCGCGGCCAGAGCGCGCGCGGCGCGACCAAGTTCGTCCAGTCCTACTACAGCGTCACCAGCTGCCCTGCCACGTGAGGAGTCTTGCCATGTTCAAGTTATCGGTCAAACCAACCTGGGTCGGCGCTGTCGTATTGGTGGTGGTGCTGGCGGCTGCGATCAGGCTGGCCATGGCCATCACCGCCTTTACACCGGCCAGCCAGCCGATCGGCCACGTCGCCCAGGACGAGATGACCAACTTCAACCTCAAGTTGGGCACCGAGGTTCTTTTTCGCGGCCAGTATGAGCTCGAGTTCTGGGGCGGTGATCTTGTGGCCTACGCCGTCAACAGCGAGGGCGACATTGCCGCCGCGACCAAGCCCTGGCAGGGCGGCGGCTCCGCGCACCAACTGGAGCAGCAAGGGAGCGACAGGCGCATCGTCACACTGCACACCGACGGTTCGAAAATACCGTTTGCCTGGGGCAATCTGTCGAGCGCTCAGCAAACCAGCCTGGGCACCGAACCGATTCTCGATTACCTGCGCGGCGTGCGCAGCGGGGAAAAGCAGCAGGGCGGTACGCTGCGCCAGCGTGCGTCCCCCCTGGGTGCGATCGTTCATTCGCGGCCGTTTTTCGTCAGCGACGGTTACAAGACCAACGTGACAGAAACCAGTACGAAACCCACCATCTTTGTCGGGGCCAATGACGGCATGCTGCATGCCTTTGACGCGCGAACCGGCGAGGAGCGCTGGGCCTATGTGCCATCGATGTTGATCCCGAAGCTCAAGGGCTTGACCGTCGACCCCTACGTACGCGACTACTACGTTGACGGCTCGGTCAACGTGGCAGAGATCCTTGGCGGCTCCAAGCGGGTGCTGGTGGGTGGCCTGGGGGCCGGGGGCAAGGGTTTGTATGCGCTCGACATCACCGGCCGTGCGCGGCTGGCGCCAACTGACGAGGCCGCGGCGGCGAGCAACATCCTGTGGGAGATCACACCGACTGCAATCAATAGCGGCGGCAGCACAGCCGCCAGCACCTCCTACGCCAATCTCGGCTTCACCTATTCCAACCCCACGCTCGCCAAGATGCTGGTGTCCAGCACCAGTACCGATGTCGTGATTGTGGGCAACGGCTACAACAACGGCGGCGATTTCCAGGCCTATCTGTTTGTCATCAACGCCAATACCGGCGCGCTGATCTCCGCGATCAAGGCCGGCACCGCGGGCACCGCGGGCAGCCCGAATGGCCTGTCCACGCCAGCGGCGGTGGACAACAACGGCGACGGTAACGTGGACATCGTCTACGCCGGTGACCTGAACGGCACGATGTGGAAATTCACGCTCAGCGGCACACCGGCGGCAACGCCGCTACTGACCACCGCGCCGGCGCAGCCGATCACCATGACGCCCGGAGTGGCGTTGCACCCGAATGGCGGCTTCATGGTCAATTTCGCCACCGGCGCGATGTTGACACCCGCCGACGCGACCGACACCACATCGGTATTTGCCGCCTACGGTGTGTGGGACGGCGCACCGGCTGTCAACACCACCACCGCACCCGATTACACGGGGCATCTGGTGGCACAGACACTGACCGAGCGTTGTTACACCGCGGGTGTCACCGCGGCCGCAACACCGTGCGCCAGCCGCGTCTACACCGTCACGTCGAATGCGCCCGACTACACGCCTTTTGTCAGTGGGCTGCCCCATCACAACGGCTGGCGGGTGCCACTGCCGACCGGTCACAAAGTGGTGGGTGATGGCAGTTTCATCGAAAACGGCCGCTTCTACTTCACCGTGCACAACCCGAATGCGTCTACTACCGTCAGTACCTCCACCGTCAAGGGCGAGAGCTGGTTGCTGGAGCTCGACTACCTCAGCGGCGGCACCAAGAACGTGCCGTTCCTGGACCTCAGCGGCAACCATGTGCTCGACAACGACGACCGCGTCAAGGATTTGGCGACGCCGCCGGCGCCGGTCATGACAACCGACGGCATACCGGTGGGCAAGTTCATCTCGATTGGCGTGTTGTCGCAGCCGATCCTGGTGCAGTTGAGTACCCTGAACAACACGCTGTTCAACCAGAATCCCGATATCACCTTTGTACCGGCCGTAGTGGACACCAGCTCGGGTGTGACCGGTGGCCACTTCGACGAGGACATCTATTTCGGGTCGATCTCCGGCGGCGCGCAGGCCAGCGCCACCATCACGGTGGGCACCAGCGGCCAGACGGCGGGTTTCCCGGCGACGCTGGGTGCGATCACGGTCGGCGGCGCCACGATCGTGCCGGCGCTGACCGTGGTGGATCTCGCCAACGGCACCGCCAGCGGCACCAATGCGGCCGCGATCGCGGCCAAGATCACGGGCGGTTACACCGCCTCGGTCTCGGGCAGTGTCATCACCATCCTGGCGCCGGCCGGTGCCAACTTCAATGGCAAGACCATCAGCATCGCCGCCGGCAGCTCGCAGACACTGGTGAACGCGGTGGCCGGGGTTACCGCCGTGACCGGTGTCACCGGGGTTGCGCCGACGGCGGGCACGCTGGTGATCAGCGATGTGACGTCGAACAGTAGTAATGTGTCGGTCAAATGCGGGGCCACGTATTTGACCGGTGCGCCAGGCGACATTGCGTCGGTCAACAGCGGCGTCAAGGCAACCCGGCTGGACGACCTGTTCACCAAGATCAGCGGCAAGACGGTCAACGGATATGCGACGACCTGCAGCAAGGTCGGCGCGCCGACCGGCTCGCTGAACTGCTCGATCGCGGCGCCGGTTGGTGTGTCTGCTTGTGCTTCATTCACGTTGTCGCAGATTTCCAGCACCACCAATACCGGCCCGGCCGGCGGTGTCAACGCCGTCACGGCCGTGACCGGCGTGACGGCGGTGCCGAAGTCGGGCTGGACCAATTTCGCGCCCGCCCTGACTGCCACCGTCTTCAACAACTCCGGCGCAGACCCGACCAGCATCGGTGACGCGTGTACCGATGCCGCCAAGACTGGCACTACGGCATGCAGGTCGAAGAAACACTTTCACCAGTACGACGATGAATTCGACGTCACGGGCGTCAACATGCTCAACCCGAGCAGCACCACGCTGGATATCAAGCTGGCCATTCCGTCACTCACGCTGCCGTTCAAGGTGATCGCGCAGAACCAGTACCTGAGCCCGGCGGCCAAGCTGCACATCGGCGACCCGAGTTACCTCTTCAACGTGGATTTCGGTTACGTGAAGCTCAAGGACTACACCACTTCCGCCACGCTGAGCCTGGCCGACCTGCAGACCTACCAGCGTGACCCCAACACGGTCTGGCCGTTCCCCGCCGTTACCGCGGCCGAGAAGCTGGCGCAGCCCAAGGCGATCGGCAGCCTGACCATGAACCTGCCGGTGGATGGACTGAGCAACAGGAACTGGTATGGCAACGGCGACGTGCGGGCCGGCCTGCACCCGACCGTGACCGGTTGCGTCAACAAGGCCGTGGGTGCCAACGACGGCAACATGTACCAGCCGGTGATTCCGCCGGCCAATGGCACCGACGGGCCCGGGCTTCCCGGCTGGTCCAGCGTGGTACCAACCACCACACCCGCCACGGCCACCGGTGTAAGGCACAACGGCGCGCTGGTGATCCAGATCATCCGGCACACGACACCCGACACCGCGATCGAACAAAGCGTGCCGGGGCGGCCGGAATACGGCTGGAGGGTCAAGTCGGCGAACCAGGCCGCCTATGTGCTGGCGGAGTACTCCACCTTCTGGCACCACCCCAACGGCAAGTGTTATTCCACTGCCGGCTGGACCAAGGCGCCGGGGCCGGATACCGGGACCCACACCACCAGCGCCAAGGCGCCGGGATCCACCGACCCGAAAATCGGTGAACTCGGTGTGGGCGGTATCGGCGGCGTCTCGGGCAGTGGCAGCATCACCTCGGTGACCACCACCACCAGTGGCGCGGTGACGACGACCGTGATCCTGTATTCCGACAACAGCCGGGCGACCATCGTGCGAACCAGCAACGCGGATGGCACCGTGACCATCGTCACGACCGACGCCAAGGGCAATGTGACGCAGCAGAACATCGCCAGCTCCGAGGGCGGCCTGCGCTCGGGTGGTGACGAGCGCGGGCTGCAGGCCCGCATCGGCCGGATTTCGTGGCGCGAACTTGTGGCACCATGACCGGCGCTGCGCCATGCCGCGGCCGGTGTTCAACAACCTGAGGGGTGCGCGTGAATCTTTCAAAGCAAAAGGCCTTCACCTTGATCGAGGTGATGATCGTGGTGGCGGTCGTGGCCATACTCGCCGCGGTGGCGCTGCCGAGTTACCGCAGTTACATCGTGCGCGCCGCGCGCGTGGAGGCGCAGACCGAACTGCTCGAACTGGCGAGCCTGCAGGAGAAGATATTTCTCAACAGCAACTCGTATGCCATCAACGTGACCGCCGCGTACAACGGCAGCGCGGCCGGCGGGCTGGGCCGCACCAGCGGCGCGACCAAGGACGGGCGTTACGGCCTGGGTCTGGCCGTTGACGCCGACACCGCAGTGGCCAATTGCACCACCATCGCCGCCATCGCCGCCGGGGCGCAGACCTTCCTGCTGATCGCCACCCCCACCCCCGGCGGCACCCAGGCCAACGACGGCCCGATCTGCATCAGCGAGAGCGGGCAGCGGATTTGGGGCACGGCGCCCTGGTAAGGGGTTGGGCCATAGTGTCCGGCCCGGCCGGGCCATGGTCACCATGGAATGGTCGTGGAAGGGACCGGACCACCAACGGCGCGGTTGCCGTTGCGGTGCTGCTATCCCGACCACCGATCAGACTCGCCAGCGGGCTTGCTTTCTTGCCCGGCACATTGGGCAGCCAAAACCTGTTTCACACTCCAAGGCCGGTTTCAAGCCTGCCGGCCGTCGTCGGGAAAATTTACAATTTTTCGCCAAGCCACTCAAAAATGTAGAAAAACTTGTTAAGGAACATGGACTTGCAGATATGGCACGAAAACTGCTTCAGGTTCAGCAGTACTTCAAAAACTCCGGAGCATCAGCATGAAACTTAAAATCAAACAACTGGCAAAGTGGATTGGCGCAGTTTCGATCGTCGTTCTGGCTCCGTTGGTGCAAGCGAATCTGGTGAAGAACGGTGGTTTTGACAACGAGAACCCCTTAGTCGATTTAGGCAACATCACCCCGCAGTTTGCGTTCTGGTCGGATAGTACCTTTGTTCTTCTCAGTAACTCGATTCGCCGATCACCTGATTGGTCCGCCACTTTTGGTGACGATAACGGTTCGGCCACGCTGACCCAGACCCTGACCCTGGACGCAAATTCCAAGTACAACTTCGAATTCTGGTTGAGGTGTGATAAGCAGAGTCTGTTGGGCGGCGGAACTTGCGATGCTTTGTCGGTCGATCCCTTTTCTGCATTCTCGGCATCGCTGGACGGCGTCGACATTGCTTTGAGTGGCACGACTGGCCCTACCGGCACATTCAGTCGCTACTCCGGAACAATAATGACCGGCGGCATTGCCCCAGTTGGCAATCTCAAGTTTGCTTTAAACGATCCGTCAGGGGTCTTTACTCCCACGCTTTTCCTCGACGATGTCTTCATGGACTTGCAACCCGCATGTACTGGCAACTCTTGCAATGTCCCGGAACCCGGCAGCTTGTTGCTGGTCGGTGTGGCTTTGACGGCCGGTGCGATCGTGCGGCGCCGCAGGCAGCGTTGAACTGATCCCGAGGGACAACAAAAAGGGCGCTGATGGCGCCCTTTTCCGTTGCCTGGCGACGCAATTGCGCAAGCTGCTGCGGTTGCTGCCTCATTGCTGTTCACGCAAGTCGGCATGCGGTCTGCGCCATCGACCAACCGCAGGTGATCGTTGGCCGTACCGGGTGCTGCGAAACGCGCAAAGGCGAGTTCCTGCCTGCCGCGCCGGCCGCCAGCGGGGCGGCGCATGTTTCGAGCGGCGATGACTGCATGTGTGGGTGTTCAGCGGGACGGATGCACGTCCTGGCGACCTGCGCAGCGCGCGGCGCGCAGGCCAGTCAGCGCAAACATTCGACCCCGAAGCGGCAGTCCTCAGCGCCAAGCGGCCATCCAGATCACTCCCGGAAACACCCCGCGCGACCCATCGCGTTGCGGCGACACGAGCACCGCATCCCATTTGCGGCGCCGACGGTGACGCCCGGCTGGGGGGTGACTGCGCATGGCAGTTCGGTCCGGTCGCACTTCGCCTGCGGCGCCCGGACAGTAGCGGATTCCAGTCGCCCGCGGCTATCCTGTTTTTTGGGTATGACGTGAGCGACGCGCAGTTGCACCATGGCAGCCACCATGCGCACACCAACAGACCCCCTTGGTTCCCGGACCGTCACGCGCCCGCCGCGCGGCTTCACTTTGCTCGAATTGCTGGTAGTGGTCGCGATTGGCGGGGTGCTGGCGGCCGTGGCGGTGCCGCCCATGCACGCGATGCTGAACACGCAGAAGGTGGTGTCGTTCGTCAACCTGTTTGTATCGAGCCTGCACCTCGCCCGCAACGAGGCCATCAAGCGCAACGCCCGCGCGGTGATGTGCAAGTCGGCCACCGGGCAGTCGTGCACCGGCAGCGGTGGCTGGGAGCAGGGCTGGATCCTGTTCCACGACGCCAACAACAACGCCCAGCTCGATGCCGGCGAACAGGTCGTGCTGCGCCAAGGCGCCGTGTCCGTCGGCCCGCGCCTGAGCGGCAATGCGCCGGTGGCCAACTACGTGTCGTACAGCGCATCGGGCGGCGCAAAGATGGTGTCGGGCGCGTTCCAGGCCGGCACCTTCACGTTGTGCCCCGAGTCAGCGTCGGACACCAGTGTGCGGCTGATCGTGCTCAGCGGCACCGGGCGCCCGCGCACCCAGGCCGGCACGCCCGGCGATTGCAGGTAGGCCGGCGCACGGGCCTGGCAGGCCGCCCGCTGTCAGCGCCGCACTTCGTCCACCAGCGTCTTGAAGTCGTCGATGTCCTCGAAGCTGCGGTAGACGCTGGCGAATCGCACGTAGGCGACCTTGTCGAGTTTCTTGAGTTCGCGCATCACGAGTTCACCGATGCGGGTGGACTGCACTTCCCGCAGGCCCAGGTTGAGCAGCTTTTCCTCGATGTGTTCGATCGCGCCATCGACCTGTTCGGTGCTGACCGGGCGTTTGCGCAGCGCCAGGTTCATCGACGCCATCAGCTTGGCGCGTTCGTATTCGATGCGCCGGCCGTCCTTCTTGACGATCGCCGGGAAGTTGACGTCGGGCCGCTCATAGGTGGTGAAGCGCTACTCGCACGACGCGCACTGGCGGCGCCGGCGGATGAAATCCCCGTCTTCAGAAACACGGGTTTCGACCACCTGGGTTTCGGAGTGGCTGCAAAACGGGCACTTCATGGTGTGTCAGTGGCGAGGTGCGCATGCAACGGGCCATCGCGGGTTGCCGAACCGCACGCCCCCCGCGGGCCGGGACGGCCTGCGGGCGAATTGGCGCGTCGCGCTGGCACGGCGAAACCTAGCGGTAGACCGGGAACCGGCTCGTGAGCGCGTGTACCTTGGCCCGCACCGCATCGATGTTGGCGGCGTCGCGCGGCTTGTCCAGCACGTCGGCGATCAGGTTCGCGGTCATGCGGGCCTCTTCGTCCTTGAAGCCGCGTGTCGTCATGGCCGGTGTGCCCACACGCACGCCGCTGGTGACCATCGGTTTTTCGGGGTCGTTCGGGATCGCGTTCTTGTTGATGGTCATGTGGGCGCTGCCCAGCACGGCTTCGGCCTCCTTGCCGGTGATGCCCTTGGCGCGCAGGTCGACCAGCATCACATGGCTTTCGGTGCGGCCGCTGACGATGCGCAGGCCGCGTTCGGTCAAGGTCTGGGCCACGATTTTTGCGTTCTTGAGCACCTGCGCCTGGTAGGTCTTGAACTCTGGCGCCAGCGCTTCCTTGAACGCCACCGCCTTGGCCGCGATCACATGCATCAGCGGGCCGCCCTGCAAGCCGGGGAACATGGCGCTGTTGATGGCCTTTTCGTGCTCGGCCTTCATCAGGATGATGCCGCCGCGCGGGCCGCGCAGGCTCTTGTGGGTGGTGGACGTCACGACGTCGGCATGCGGCACCGGATTCGGGTACAGGCCGGCGGCGATCAGCCCGGCGTAGTGGGCCATGTCGACCATGAAGATGGCGCCCACGTCGCGCGCCACCTTGGCAAAACGCGCGAAATCGATCGCCAGCGAGTAGGCCGACGCGCCGGCGATGATCAGCTTGGGCCGCGTCTCATGGGCCTTGCGCTCCATTGCGTCGTAGTCGATCTCTTCCTTTGCATCGAGGCCGTAACTCACCACCTTGAACCACTTGCCGCTCATGTTCAGCGCCATCCCGTGGGTCAGGTGGCCGCCTTCGGCCAGGCTCATCCCCATGATGGTGTCGCCTGGAGTGAGGAACGCCAGAAACACCGCCTCGTTGGCCGATGCGCCGCAGTGCGCCTGCACGTTGGCAGCCTGCGCGCCGAAGATCTGCTTGACCCGGTCGATCGCCAGTTGCTCGGCCACATCGACATGCTCGCAGCCACCGTAATAACGCCGGCCCGGATAACCTTCGGCGTATTTGTTGGTCAGTTGCGACCCCTGCGCCGCCATGACCGCCGGCGACGCATAGTTCTCGCTGGCAATCAACTCGATGTGGTGTTCCTGGCGGGCGTTTTCGGCCTGGATCGCGGCCCACAGTTCGGGGTCGGTTTGTTCGACGAGGATGTTACGGTCGTACATGGCGGTCCTGCAGTGCAAAGGGAGCAGATGATAACGCGGCCGTCGAGCTGGGCGGCGCCTGAACCGTCAGCCGCCGCGCCGGGCGGAGGTCTTCAGGAACGCACCAGAGCAGCGACTTTTTCCACGTCCGCGCCAACCGGAGCCGGCGCCGCGACCGGGAGCACCTGTGCCGGTGCCAGCGGTACGCGCCGCCCGGAAGCCACCGACTGCAGGCGGGCGTGTTCCGCCATCACCTTGCCGGCATAACCGCCGTCGCCTTCGAGGTTGCCAGCACCGACGTAAAACCGCAGCCCGCCCTCCAGCGAACCGGCGCGCGCGATGCACTCCTGCAGCACCTTGACGCCGACGCGCAAATTGGTCAGCGGGTCGAAAGCGGCGAGGTTGCCGCCAAAATTTTCGTACTTGTCGCCATGGATCTTGGTCATGACCTGCATCAGCCCCTGCGCGCCCATGGCGCTTTGCGCAAACGGATTGAAGCCCGATTCCACCGCCATGATGGCCAGGATCAGGGTCGGATCGAGTTTCGTGCGTTTCCCGATCTCGTAGGCTTCGGCCACCAGTGCACTGAGCGGCTCGGGCGCGACCCGGTATTTCTTGCTCAACCAGAACGCCACACTGGCCTGCTGCTTGGGCAAATCCTTGGGATCGGTTGCGGTGGCGCGGTCAATCGCCTCGGGTTCGCTTGCTCCTTCGACTTCATCCACCGGGGCCTGACGCGATTGCAGCCAGGCCACCAGCTGTGATTCACCGAGTTCGCGCACCTCGGGGCGGACCACCAGGGTGACCGCCGCGAACATGACCGCCAGCCCCAGCATCGCGAATCCGTTGTGGGTTACTTCGAACAGCCCCCGGGCTACATCCGAGGCGAAAATTCGCAAACTGTCGACCATCTTGTTTGACGCTGTCATAGCTCTTCCTTCTTTCGCGCTGGCCGGTCATGGCACGCACTGTGGGCAGTGGGCGGCAAGCAGGCACATCGTTTGGGTTGGTACGCTTCCAGTATTCTGCTCTGGCCTCTGGGACTTGGCAGGTACTGAATTGCCGGGTTCGGCAGCGATGCGGGTTAACCCTAGTTTGACTGGGTTGGGCGGATTCTAGTTTCAACTATATATCTAGTCAACAATAACAAACACTATTGTTATTCAAATAATTGGCTTAAGACAGTCGGGTTTCGACCGATCCGAGCGGTTGTCGGGCTCTTCGTGCCCACGCAGCTCCAATGTTTGCGCAATTGATATTTGATATGGCGCAGCTGCCGTTGCAAGTGATTTCGCAAATCTGCTTGAGTTTGCCGGCCGTCGGGCCTAGACTGTAGTTGTCTGAGTGATCAGGCACTTAGCCGGCAGTAGCCAGTCCCTACCCTCGGGTGGTGTTGATAAAGCGGCCCCGGCGAACCATGGAGGCAATCTCTTGTCGCCATCGCAATGCGGGACTTCAATCTCCCGTTTTGCAAGCCAAGACGGCATGGACCTTGTGTCAGCCGTCGAGCCCGACGGGCAGGCGTTTCGCCGGTCCGCCGGGCTTTCTCATTTTTGGGCTTTGCGCGGCTTTGTGCGGTCGCCATCGAGCCAGTTGCCAGCAGCGCGCAATGGCCGCCCGGGATGCAGCAGCGTGGCATTGACAGTGCGTCGCGGGAGTGCAAATACATCGCGTGGCAGCGTGATTAGCGGCGAAAATAGCCGCTTTCCGGAATCACCCGGACTGGTCTGGAACCCACCGCGACGATGACTGCAACCACCAAGAATAACGATATCCGCCAGCTCGACGACCTGACCGGAGGCGCTTTCACCGCCTCGACATCGGGCGAGCGCGCCACCCGCGTGCGCGCCTGGCTGGCGAGTGATCCCGCTCAGGACCAGTTGCAGGACGTGTTTCGCGAACTCGGAGCGCGCGACAAGGGGGCGGCCCGCCCGGTGCGCGAACGCCTGGACGAGATCCGCCGCGCCAAGGGGCAGGAACTGGTGGCGGCCGAATGGGCCGCCAAGGCCCAGGCGCTGCTGTCGATTCCCAAGCTGAATATCGCGGATGCACTGGCCTGGCAGCGCGATGCGGCCAAGGCCGGCGCGCCACTGAGCCGGGAGCCGCTGCTCACGCTCAAGACCCAGCTGGCAGAGCGGGTCAGGGTGATCGAAGACCTGCAGCACCGGGTGCAGGTCCAGCGCGAGGCGGCGGTCCTGCTGGCGCAGCGTATCGAAGTGCTGTCGACCAAACCGTGGACGGCGGCGCAGGCCGTATGGGATGCGCTGCGTGGTGATGTGGCGCACTGGCAGGAGCAGGCGGCCCAATTGCTGGCGGATGCCAACTGGCCCAGCGTGGACCTGAAGTTCCCGCCCCTGCTGGAAGCTTCCCGAGGCCAGCTGCTCGTGGTCTGGGATGCTTTTCAGAGTGCCTTGGCGCAGGCCGTTGCAGCCGCGGGCGATGCGGCCGCCCCATTGCCGCCGGTGCCGGTCTGGGCCGACGAGCTGCGCCTGTCCCGGGGCATGACGCTGGAAGTTGCTCCCAGGCCGCCAAAGCCGCGGGTCGACCCGGAACTGCGGCAACAGGCCAATGCCCGGGTAGGCGAGGTGTTGGCCAGACTGGAGGACGAGATCACCCAGGGCCACGGCAAGGCCAGCGCCGGTGCGGCGGCGGCATTACGCAACGCGCTCAAGGAATTCGGCAAGATCATTGACGACAGCCTCGAGAACAAGGTCCATGCAGCGCTGGCGGCAGCGGGTGAGCTGGAGGGCTGGCAACGCTGGCGCGCCGACCAGCTGCGCCAGGAACTGGTGGCCAAGGCCGAAGGGCTGCTTATTCGCCCCGAGGGGCAGGCGATCGGCGGGCGCAAGATGCAGGAGTCGTTGCGGACGTTGCGCGAGCAGTGGAAACAGACCGACCAGGGCGGTGTGCCCAACCACGCGTTGTGGAAGCGCTTTGACGAGGCCTGCAATGAAGCGCACAAGGTGGTGGAAGCCTGGCTCGAGAAGGTCAAGGCCGAAGCGGCGGAACACCGCAGCCAGCGCCTGGCGCTGATCGAGGAAGTCAATACCTGGGCGGCCGCGAATACAACCGCGCTGGACGGCGACTGGCGCGGGTTCAGCCGCATCCTGCACCAGTTCGGCGATCGCTGGCGCGATGCCGGGCATGTCGGCGAGAAGGCGTTCGCAGAGTTGCAGCCGCTGTGGAAGGCCGCCATCACAGCCGCGGCGGCGCCACTCGAGGTGTTGCAGGCGCAGAGCCTGGAGCGGCGCCGCGCGATGATCGAGGAGGCCACGCTGCTCGGGTCGGCGCCCGAATTGCGGATCGACGTGGTCAAGAGCCTGCAGCAACGCTGGCAGGCCGAAGCCCATGCGGTGCCGATGGACCGCCGCCACGAGCAAAAACTCTGGGATGCCTTTCGCAAACCAATCGATGAGGCGTTCCAGCGCAAGACGGCCGAACGCGAGCGTGCCGACGCGGCTTTGGGTGCCCACGATCGCATGGTGCTCGATGCCGCGAATGCGCTGGAACAGGCAAATTCCAGCGCCGACGCCCAGCGCATCCGCGCCGCCATGGCGGCACTCGATGCGGCGCTGCGCGGCCAGGCCCAGGCCAAAGTCGTGGCACAGGCGGCCGAGGACGAGGCCGGCAAACACCTGGCCGTGGTCGCCCAGGCCGGCCGCCCGGCCGACGCAGCGCCGGGTGCGCAGGAGTTGGCCGCGCCGGCCGATGCCGCCGGCCCGTTATCTGAAACCGATGGCGAAGCCGATGTGCCGGCCGTTCCCGCCGCCGCAGTTGCCGCAATGCCCAAGGCGGCGCCGAAACCAGTGGTGGCGGTGCGTGGCGACGATCGTCCGGGGATGAAGAAGGCCGAACCGGCCCCCGCGGGGCGCGGCGGCAAGTTCGGCGACCGCAAAGACGCCGGGCGTGCGCCTTTCGGCGCCGGCGCGCGCGCGTCGCGACCGGACGCGCGCGACGCGGCGCGTGGCGGCGAGCGCAACAGTTTCGATGACCGCGGACCCCGCCCGGCTTTCGCGCCGGCGCCGCGGCTCGGTGATGCCGCTTTTCGCGCCCAGCGCGACGCGCTGGACCGGGCGCAGCTGGCCCTGCGCAAGCTGGCATCCCAGGCCCATGGCGAGGCCCTGACCCAGCTGCTCGGTGCGTGGGAACGGCGTGACCCGGATCTGGCGCCGAGTGCCCAGGACTTCGGGCCGCGCGTGGCGCCAGCCGCGCGAGCGGCCTGGATCCAGGCACTGGGTGCACCCGCAGATCCGAAGCAGGACGCCACCACCGCGCTGCTGCGACTGGAGATGGCCGCCGAACTGCCCACACCAGCGGAACACCTTGAGGCGCGGCGCATGTTCCAGCTCCAGTTGCTGACGCGGCGCAACGATCCGGCGCCCGACCAGACCTGGGCGCGCGATGTGGCAACGGTCCTGTCAGGTGCTTTCGACCCGGCGCACGAGCGGCGCTTGCGCAATGTGCTGAAAGTCCTGCTGCGGCCCTGAAACCGTTTGGCCCGGCGTTGCGCTGCGCAGGTGACGCATGATCGCTGCGACAATCGGAACACCTTGCCGCCATGCCAGTCGCGCGGTGCGTAACGAATAAGGGGGGCTGACCTTGGACTCGGTGGAAGACTTGCTTCGTCGTCTCGAACAGCTCAACGAGATCGGGGCGTCGCTGTCCAAGGAGCGCGACATCACCCGGTTGCTTGAAAGCATCCTGCTGGCCGCCAAGGCGATCACCAACGCCGATGGCGGCACCTTGTACCGGATGCTGGACGACCACTCCGCCCTGCGTTTCGAGATCCTGCGCACCGACACACTGCGCATCGCGATGGGTGGCACCTCCGCCAATCCGATCAGTTTCCCCAACTTGCCGCTGCTCGACGAAAATGGCGCGCCCAATGACTCGCTGGTGGCGGCCTATGCGGCGATCCACCACCAGACCGTGAACATCGCGGACGCTTATACCGAGCCCAATTTCGACTTCTCGGGCACGCGCCATTTCGACGAGCGCACCGGATACCGGTCCAAGTCCTTTCTGGCCGTGCCGATGAAGAACCACGAAGGCGAGGTCATCGGCGTGCTGCAGCTGATCAACGCGCAGCAGCCCGGTTCGACCACGGTCGTGCCTTTTTCGGTGGCCGACCAGAGCCTGGTGGAGTCGCTGGCCTCGCAGGCCGCGATTGCGCTGACCAACCGGCTGCTGATGAGCCAGCTCGAGGCGCTGTTCGAGTCGTTCATCAACCTGATCAACCTGGCGATCGATGAAAAGTCGCACTACACCGGCGGCCACTGCCAGCGGGTGCCGGCGTTGACCATGATGCTGGCCGAGGCGGTGAATGCCACCACGCATGGACCGTTGGCATCGTTCACCATGGACGACCGCGACCGGTACGAGCTCAAGATCGCCGGGCTGCTGCACGATTGCGGCAAGGTCACGACGCCGGTGCATGTGGTCGACAAGGCGACCAAGCTGCAGACGCTGTTCGACCGCATCGAGCTGATCGACACGCGTTTCGAGGTGC
The DNA here is from genome assembly GCA_031381865.1 of Betaproteobacteria bacterium. Classification (GTDB taxonomy): domain Bacteria; phylum Pseudomonadota; class Gammaproteobacteria; order Burkholderiales; family Burkholderiaceae_C; genus CAISIP01. The sequence goes on from JANMYG010000583.1 coordinate 24,659, forward strand.
TCAAGCGCGATGCCGAAATCGCCGCGCTGCGCCAGCAGCTCGAGTTGCGCAACAAGGTCGATGCTGACGCCGAGGGCGCCATCTGGGCTGGCTACCGCGCGGAAATGGACGCACTGGAATCGGACCGCGCCTTCCTGCGAAAGACCAACGTCGGCGCCGAGACCACCAAGGAGGAGGCCTTGCAGCGGGTGCGGCAAATCGCGGTCAGCCGCGTGTGGCGCAATGTGCAGGGGGTCGAGACCGAGTTCCTGACCTCGGACGAGCTCGAGAACCTGACCATACGCGCCGGCACGCTGACACAGGCCGAACGCAACACGATCAACCACCATATCGTGGCCACCATCAAGATGCTGGAAAAACTGCCGTGGCCCAAGCACCTGCGCAACGTGCCCGAGTACGCGGGTGGCCACCATGAACGCATGGATGGCAAGGGTTACCCGAAGGGCCTGACGCGCGACCAGATGTCGGTGCAGGCGCGCGTGATGGGCATCGCCGATATTTTCGAGGCCCTGACGGCCAGCGACCGCCCCTACAAGCCCGGCATGAAGCTGTCGCAGGCGATGGGCATCATGCAGCGCTTCAAGCAAAACGGGCATATCGACCCGGACCTGTTCGACGTGTTCGTGGGCGAGAAGGTGTACCTGCGGTATGCCGAGCAGTTCCTCGACCCGTGGCAGATCGACGACATCAATCTGGCCGGCCAGGCGCGTTGAAAAACGCGTCGAACATCGGCACCAGCGCGGCAAAATCGCGCGCGAAGTATTCCGGGTTCACGAAGTAGGCCTCGCTGGTCACGGCGAAAAACTCGTCGACCGATTCGGCCGCATAACGATCGAGCCAGGGCAGTTCGCCGCCGAATCGGTCGGCGATGCTGAGCCGATCACAAAAGCCCTCGTAGCTGGATTGCATGGTGTCGCGCCAAGATTTTCTGGCGGCGGCGCCCGACCGGGCGCCCATGAAACCCGCGGCCAGGGGAGGGCAGCCGTCCGCCGTGCCGTCGCGCATGTCGATCTTGTGGACGAATTCGTGTACCACCACGTTGTAGCCGTGCCGCGCCGATTGCCCGCCATCGGCGACGTCCTGCCAGCTCAGCGTCACCGGCCCATCCTGCATCGCCTCGCCGCTCAACTCCTCGTGGTACTGGTGCACGATGCCGGACTCGTCCACGGTCTCGCGCGCCGCCAGTACCGGGCCTTCGTGCACCACGATGCCGACAAAGTTGTCGTACCAGTCGAGGCCGCGGTAGGGCGTGGTGATGCGCAGCACGGGAAGACAGGCCTGGGCGGCGATGGCCACCGCGACGTAGTCGGTGATGCGCAGTCCGCCCGCGCCGTAAAACTCCTTGCCGTCGAGAAACAGCCGGGTCATCTGGCGCAACTCGTCCAACGCCCGGGCGCCGCGCAGCGCAAGAAAGGGAAACTCCGCCAGGGTCTGTTGCCACAAGGCATCCGGGATGTCGCGCGGTCGTGTCGCGCGGCCTTGACTCAGGGCCTTGAGCCAGCCAAGCACTACGCGCCCCGTGTGTCGCAGGCCGCGCCGGGAGACAGGCGCCGCAGGTGGGCCGTGCCGGTGCCGGCATCCTGCTCCAGGCGCAGCACCTGCGCGCGCGCCGGTGTGGCCTGCAGGTCCCAGTCGCTCAGCACCACGCGCTGGTATCCATGGCCCAGGTCATGGTCGGCCGGGCGGTGCGTGTGGCCGTGGATCAGGCAGGTGGCTTGTGCCGCACGCAACCAGATGGCAACCGCCTGCGCGTCGAGGTCGACCGGCGCCGGATGGGTTCGCTTGTGGGCCTCGCTGCGACTGCGCAGCGCGCGCGCGGTGGCCAGACGCTGCGCCAGCGGCTGCGCCAGGAAGGCGTCGCGCCAGGCCGGTGTGCGCACCATCATGCGAAACCGCATGTAGTCGGTGTCGGCCAGGCACAAGGCGTCGCCATGCGACAAGAGCCAGCGCTGCCCGGCAAAACCCAGGATGGCCGGGTCGCCCAGAAGGCTCAGGCCACAACCGCGTGCAAACCGCTCGCCGACCAGGAAGTCGCGGTTGCCGCACATGAAAAATATGTCGCGTCGGCTGGCGGCCCGGGTGAGCACCGCGCGGCAGCGTTGTTCGAAACCGGCGTCCGGCGCAGCACCGGCGGCGGGCTGGCCCACCCCGTCATCGCCGACCCACACCTCGAACAGGTCGCCCAGGATGAAGACCGCCTGCGCCGAGGTGTGTTCCATGTAGTGTTGCCAGGCTTGGAATGTTTCCGGCTCGCTGGCCTGCAGGTGCAGATCGGAAATGAAATCGACCGTGCGCCAGGCCTGCGGGGCGGGCAGTTCGGCCCAACCGCCGGTCGTCGATGGCGCCGCTGGCGCAGGCCCGGCAGCGCTGGTGGCGAATCGATCAACGGCCGGCACGGGTCAACACATGGGCCGTTGGCCGGTTCAGAGCGCCACGGCCTTCTCGAGCACCACGTCTTCGTTGGGGACGTCGTCGTGAAACCCCTTGCGGCCGGTCTTGACGCCCTTGATGCGGTCCACCACATCGGTGCCGGCGACCACCTTGCCAAATACGGCGTAACCCCAGCCCTGGCCCGACGGCGCGGTATGGTTGAGAAAGCCGTTGTCGGCCACGTTGATGAAGAACTGGGCAGTGGCGGAATGCGGGTCGTTGGTGCGCGCCATCGCCACCGTGTACATCGCGTTCTTCAGGCCGTTGGCGGCTTCGTTGGCGATCGGCGTGCCGCTTTTCTTTTCTTTCATGCCGGGTTCGAAGCCTCCACCCTGCACCATGAAGCCGGGTATGACGCGGTGGAAGACCGTGTTGTTGTAGTGGCCGCTGTTGACGTATTCGAGAAAGTTGGCGACCGACTTGGGCGCGTTGTCGATGTCGAGTTCGAGCGTGACCACGCCGTAGTTGCTGATGTGGAGTTCGACTTTCGGATTGCTCATGATTTATTTCACCAAAATGGCGGAGTTGATAAGAAGGGGCGTCTTGGGGACGTCGGAAGGGAACGGGCCGCCGGCGCCGGTAGGCACCGCTTTGATTTTCTGGACCACATCCATGCCGCTGACGATCTTGCCGAATACGGTGTAACCAAACAGCTGCGGTGCATTGAGCAAATTGGCCCGCGGGGTGTTCTCGTAGACCCGCCCCTGGTATTCGAACTTGGGCACCGGATCGCCGGGCGGTATCAGCGTGGGGTCGAGGAAGGCATTGTCCTTGACGTTGATGAAGAACTGCGCGGTGGCCGAATTGGGGTCGTTGGTGCGTGCCATCGCCACCGTTCCCACGACGTTGCGCGGCCCGCCCCTGGACAAGGCGTCGCGGCCCTCGTGCGCAACCGGCGGGCGCGTTTTCTTCTCGGCATAGGAGGCGTCGAAACCGCCGCCCTGCACCATGAAGTTGTCGATCACACGGTGGAAGATCGTTCCGTCGTAGTGCTTGTCCTTCACATACTGCAGAAAGTTCTCGACCGTCCGCGGCGCCTTGTCGGGATACAACTCGAGCACGAAATCGCCCGCGGAGGTACTGAATTTGACCTTGGGCGCATCGGCCGCTTGGGCCGGGGCAACCAGCGTCGCCAGCAGCATGGCCAGCAACATGCTGCGCCGGGCGGTCGGATCGCGGGACTTCTTCACGTTCGGGTTCCTTCGGGATGTCTGGTCATGGGTACGGTGAAGATGGCGGCGCGCCTCACTTCGCGCCCGATGCGGCCGCAGCCGGCGCCCTGGCACGGTCGCTTGCGCCGGTGCTGCTCGCCGGCGCGGAGGCGCTGATCAACTGGCGCGTCAATGCGAGCTTGGGCGGCACGCTGCTGAGCGAGCGGTCGATCTGCAGCGCCTGGCTGTACGCCTGGCTGGCCAGCCGGGCATAAACGTCGCCCAGGTTCTCGTGGGCGATGGCATAGGACTTGCTCGTGCGCGTGGCCATCTCCAGCGCGGCGCGGGCACGTTCGAGTTGCCCCTGCGCCGCGTACAACACGGCCACGTTGTTGTAGGGCTCGGGCAACTCCGGGTAGTCTTCGATCAGGCGCGTGTAGGTGGCGATCGCCTCGCCCTGTTTGCCGGACTCCTGCTGTATCAGGCCCTTGAGAAAACGCATCTGCGGATCGCGCGGGTTCTTTTCCAGGTACTGGTCCGCCTTGGCCATCGCATCGACCAGCTGCCCGCTGCGCAAGAGCTGGTTGACCGGCGTGTAATCGTCCGCGAAAGTGGCCGTCGCACCCAGTGCCGCAACCAGCAAAACCAGGCGCATGCCCTGGCGAATGCCGGCAGTGATTGGCATCATGAAGTCTCCTGTACCGGGCGCATTGCAATCCCGGACATCCGGGCCTTATACTGCTTTCGATTGTAGCCCAGGGGTGCCTTTTGGCCCCTGCGCCAACACCCCAACAGCACCCCAAGCTCCCCATGTCCGCAGCGTCCGCAGCCCGTTCTTCCTGCCTGCCCAAGGCCCATCCCCGTCTCCCATGAGTCTGCGCATCTACAACACGCTGTCGCGTGCGACCGAGCCGTTTTTTCCGATCGAAACCGGCCATGTGCGGATGTATGTGTGTGGCATGACGATCTACGACCTGTGCCACATCGGCCATGCACGCATGATGATGGCCTTCGACGTGGTGCAGCGCTGGCTGCGGTCCAGCGGCCTGCGTGTCACCTATGTGCGCAACATCACCGACATCGACGACAAGATCATCAAGCGCGCGGTCGAGCGCGGCATCACCATCCGCGCACTCACCGACGAAATGATCCAGGCCATGCGCCGCGACATCGGCGCGCTGGCGATCGAGCCTCCGTCGCTGGAGCCGCGCGCCACCGAATACGTGCCGCCGATGCTGGGCCTGATCAGGCGCCTGGAGGACAAGGGGCTGGCCTACCGGTCGACCAACGGCGATGTCAACTTCGCGGTGCGCAAGTTCCCGGGTTATGGCAAGTTGTCGGGCAAGTCGCTCGACGAACTGCGCTCCGGCGAGCGCGTGGCGGTGCTCGACGGCAAGGACGACCCGCTCGACTTCGTGTTGTGGAAGGCGGCCAAGGAATCGGAACCGGCCGACGCCAAATGGGATGGCGAATACGGCCCGGGCCGTCCGGGCTGGCATATCGAGTGCTCCGCCATGTGCCGGGAGACCCTGGGCGACACCTTCGACATCCACGGCGGCGGTGCCGACCTGCAGTTTCCGCACCACGAGAACGAGATCGCCCAGAGTGAAGGCGCCAACGGCAAGCCGCTGGCCCGCTTCTGGGTGCACAACGGCTTCCTGCGCGTCGACAACGAAAAAATGTCGAAGAGCATCGGCAATTTCTTCACCATCCGCGAGGTGCTGGCCAGGTACGACGCCGAGACCGTGCGTTTCTTCCTGGTCCGCGCGCATTACCGAAGCGCGGTGAACTACAGCGATGTGCATCTCGATGATGCGCGCGCCTCGCTGCGGCGCCTGTACACGGCGCTCCATCTGGTGCCGGGAACGGACGCTGCGCTTGACTGGGCCGAGCCGTTTGCGGCGCGCTTCAAGGCGGCGATGGACGAGGACTTCGGCACCCCCGAAGCGGTGGCCGTGTTGTTCGAACTTGCAACAGAAATCAACAAGACGAAATCGGCGCGGCTGTCGGGTCTGCTCCGGGCGCTGGGCGGCTGCCTGGGCCTGCTGCAGGCCGACCCGGGCGCCTACCTCAAGGCCCGTCGCATGGACCCGGACCAGTCCGATACCAGCCCTGCGGCGCTGGCCAATGACGCGTTGATAGACGCCATGGTCGCGCAACGCAGCGCGGCCAAGCAGGCGCGGGATTTTGCCGAGGCGGACCGCCTTCGCGGCGCGCTCTCGGACCTCGGCATCGTGCTCAAGGACTCCGCGGCCGGCACCAGTTGGGAGCGCGCGTGATGCGCGCCGCGCCGGGCCGCCCCCAAGCAATCTCGCGCCGCAGCTCGCAGAGCGACGGTACCCCGGTGAGGCGCGACTGGCCCGCCCGGCGCGTTCCAGGGTGGGGGAGCTGACATGGCCACCAGCAAGGCTGTTGCAGCGGCGGTCGTCAAGCCATGTTATTGGGAGGACGCGTGCAAACACCTCAGCCGCAAGGACCGGGTGATGAAGCGCCTGATCGCGCAGTCGGATGGCGCCTGCCTGCAAACCCGTGGCGACCCGTTCACCACGCTGGCGCGCAGCATCGTGGGGCAGCAGATCTCGGTCAAGGCGGCGCAAACCGTGTGGGACCGCTTCGCCGTGTTGCCGCGCAAGATGACGGCGGCCAACGTGCTCAAGCTCAAGGTCGACGACATGCGCGGCGCCGGCCTGTCGACGCGCAAGGTGGAGTACCTGGTCGACCTGGCGCTGCATTTCGACAACGGCAGCATCGATGTCGACGCGTGGGACGCGATGGACGACGAGGCCATCATCACCGAGCTGGTCGGCATCCGGGGCATTGGCCGCTGGACCGCCGAGATGTTCCTGATCTTCCATTTGATGCGCCCCAATGTCCTGCCGCTCGACGACGTGGGGCTGATCAACGGCATCAGCAGGAATTATTTTTCGGGCGATTCCGTAAGCCGCAGCGATGCGCGCGAAGTGGCCGGCGCCTGGACGCCGTATTGCAGCGTGGCGACTTGGTATATTTGGCGCTCGCTCGACCCGCTGCCAGTGGAATACTAGTTTGCAGCGAACGGATCTGCGGGACCGCCGGCGCGATGGCCGGCGCGCACCCGACCTGCCAATGAACGGAGCAATCGGTGGCCAAAAAAACATTTCTTGATTTCGAGCAGCCGATCGCGGAGCTGGAGTCCAAGATCGACGAGTTGCGGTATGTGCAGAACGAGTCCGCGGTGGACATCTCTTCGGAAATCGACCAGCTCAGCAAGAAGAGCCAGCAGCTCACGCGTGATATCTACAGCGACCTGACGCCGTGGCAGGTCACCAAGATCGCGCGCCATGCGGAGCGGCCCTACACGCTCGATTACGTCAACGAGATCTTCACCCACTTTGTCGAACTGCACGGCGATCGGCATTTTGCCGACGACCTGAGCATCGTGGGGGGTCTGGCACGGTTCAATGGCACGGCCTGCATGGTGCTTGGACAGCAGAAGGGACGCGACACCAAGGAGCGCTCCTTGCGCAACTTCGGCATGTGCAAGCCCGAGGGTTATCGCAAGGCCCTGCGCCTGATGAAGACCGCCGAAAAATTCAAGCTGCCGGTGTTCACGTTCGTGGACACACCCGGCGCCTACCCCGGCATTGACGCCGAGGAGCGCGGCCAGTCCGAGGCGATCGGGCGCAACATCTTCGAGATGGCGCAGCTCGAGGTCCCGATCATCACGACCATCATCGGCGAAGGCGGCTCCGGCGGCGCGCTGGCGATATCGGTCGGCGACCAGGTATTGATGCTGCAGTATTCGATCTACTCCGTCATCAGCCCGGAGGGTTGCGCCTCGATCCTCTGGAAGACCTCGGACAAGGCGCAGGACGCCGCCGACGCGCTGGGCATCACCGCCCACCGCCTCAAGGCGCTGGGGCTGATAGACAAGATCGTCAATGAGCCGGTGGGCGGCGCGCACCGCGACCACAAGCAGATGGCGGCGTTCCTCAAACGCGCGCTCAACGACGCCTACCGCCAGGTCAGCGACCTCAAGGTCAAGGAACTGCTCGACCGCCGCTACGAGCGGCTGCAGGGTTACGGGCGCTACACCGACACCAAGGCCGACGCGAGATCGGGCAGCAAATAACACCTTGACGCGCGCGCCGCCGCGGGTGGGCGGCGCCGCGCGGCGGGTCCCACCGCGCGGCGCGCCGCCCGGTGCGGCGCCAGACCCGGAGCAACCATGAGCATCTCACTGCCGCACGCGCTGGCGTCGTTCTCTCC
>JANMYG010000047.1:0-2953 GCA_031381865.1 Betaproteobacteria bacterium
CTGTTGATCGAACCGATCAACTGCTACGACATCCCGGGTTTCTTCCTCAACCGCACCGCGCAGGCCCTGGAGATCCTGGACGCGGTCAACAGCGACAACCTGCTGATCCAGTACGACATCTACCACGCCCAGCGCATGGAGGGTGAACTCGCCGCCACGGCGCAAAAGCACCTTGCGCGTATCGGCCATATCCAACTCGCCGACAATCCCGGACGCAACGAACCCGGCACTGGCGAGATCAACTACCGCTTCCTGTTCCGCCATCTGGACGCGATCGGGTACCAGGGCTGGATCGGATGCGAATACAAACCCGCCACCACCACCACGGCCGGCCTGGGCTGGCTGCAGCAACTCACACACTGAAGGAACACGACATGGCAAGCAACGCACTCAAGATCGGCTTCATCGGCCTGGGCATCATGGGCGCACCCATGGCCGGGCATCTGCGCAGCGCCGGCCATGCGTTGTTCGTGCATACGCGCAGCAAGGTTGCGCCCGAACTGATGGTGCCGGGTGTGACCTTGTGCGCCAACGGCCACGACGTGGCCCAACAGGCCGACATCGTGTTCCTGATGTTGCCCGACACGCCCGATGTGGAGAAGGTGCTGTTCGGCGAGGGTGGCGTTGCTGGGGGGTTGTCCGCAGGCAAGACGGTGGTCGACTGCAGTTCGATCGATCCGATCGCGACCAAGACCTTCGCCGCAAAAATAGAGGATCTCGGTTGCGACTACCTCGACGCGCCGGTGTCCGGCGGCGAGGTGGGCGCCAAGGCGGCGTCACTGACCATCATGGTCGGCGCCGAGCCGGAGGCCTTCGAGCGCATCAAGCCGCTGTTCGAACTGATGGGAAAGAACATCACGCTGGTGGGCGGCATCGGCGACGGCCAGATCTGCAAGGTGGCCAACCAGATCATCGTCGCGCTCAATATTGCCGCAGTGGCCGAGGCGCTGGTGTTCGCCAGCAAGGCGGGCGCCGACCCGGCCAAGATCCGCCAGGCGCTGATGGGTGGCTTCGCCGCCTCGCGCATCCTGGAGGTGCATGGTGAACGCATGATCAAGCGCACCTTCAAGCCGGGATTTCGCATCGCGCTGCACCAGAAAGACCTGAACTTGGCGCTGCAAGGTGCGCGCAGCCTGGGCGTGGCGCTGCCGCAGACCGCCATCGCGGCACAACTGATGCAGTCGTGCGCGGCGCTGGGCAACGGCGAGCTCGACCATTCGGCGCTGGTGACCGCGCTCGAAGCCATGGCCCAGCATCCGGTGGCGCCCAACCCCTGAACTGCGGCGCGCGCCACGCGCGCCTTCGCTTCAAACCGGCGGCAGTGCCGGCGCGGCCATGGCCAGCACCTGCTCGATCACGCCCGGGTCGAACGCCAGCGCCACATGCGGCACACCCGGCACGAAACGGTTGTCCGCGCCGGCCAGCGTCGCGCTGGAGGCCGGAAACACGATGTTGTCGCAGTTGGAGTAGAAACACGTGAACAGGGCCGCCCGGTGCACCGGCTCTTCCTGCTCCAGCTGTGCCAGCCAGTCGCTGGCCACGCGCATCTGGCGGCCGTTGGGTACACGGCTGAAGCGCGCCGGCCAGGTGCCGTGGTGCGGCGTTCCGATGGTGACCACACGGCAGACCCGCGCGTCCGCTGCGTACGCGCGCAGCCAGGCACGCGCGGCCAGCCCGCCCATGCTGTGGCAGACCAGCAGCGGCGGCATGCCCGTGGCGTCGGCCACGCGGCGCACGGCGGCGTCGATGCTGTGTACGTAGTCGTCGATCGAACCGAACACCGGCTCCAGGTTGACGGCGCAAAACACCCGCCGCTCGCGGCGCAGCCGCGCCAGCCACGGGTTCCACAGGCCGCGGTTGCAGACAAACCCGGCGATGAACACGATCCCGCGCCGACCGGCCGCGTCGGCCTGAAGGTTGTCTGGCCAGGCATTCGAGCGCAAGGGCTGCTGCCACAGGAACACGCGCAGCGCGACCCACGATTCGACCAGCCACGCCCGCACCAGCATCCACAGGCCGGCGCGTGGCGCGGGATCGCGGCGGTTGGCCCAATGGACCAGCGCGAACTCGAACGCCAGGAACACGGCGTGCCCGAGCCCGAGCAGCAACAGGCCAGCCACCACCACCCAGCCCGGCTGGTCGCGCGACCAGTACAACCACGACCCGGCGGCCACCAGCAGGCCGGCCACGATCAGTTGTTGCAGGCGCGCCAGCATCAGGCGGGCCGCGAGGCGCCCAGATGCGCCAGACAATCAGCCAACGAGCCAGGCTGCGCCGCCACGGCGTGCAGCCAAAACGGCAGGGAAGTAATTTGCATCATCGCCGGGTAGGAAGGCTGCGCATGGCTGCCTATCATAGGTCGCAAGCCCCGGAACACGTGCGCAGCGTGAAGCCTCGCAATCCGCCGCCGTCGCTTCAATGAGGCCGGGGCAGGAAGCCCCGGAAAACCCCCACCCCCCAATTTCCCGCCGCCGTGAACGTCGTTGCTTCAATGAGGCCGGGGCAGGAAGCCCCGGAAAACTACGACATCCGGCGCAACCCGTCGGCCCTGCGCATGCTTCAATGAGGCCGGGGCAGGAAGCCCCGGAAAACCTGAGGTTGAACAACTCGCCCGCCGCCGGCGCAATGCTTCAATGAGGCCGGGGCAGGAAGCCCCGGAAAACGAATTGGTTTGCCATGATTGATCCTTAAGCCGCGCGGCTTCAATGAGGCCGGGGCAGGAAGCCCCGGAAAACGGCGCAAGCTGATTCCGAAGAACAGCAGGCCATCCTGCTTCAATGAGGCCGGGGCAGGAAGCCCCGGAAAACCCTGGCGCGCAAGGGTGACGTGCAGCGCGAGGCCCAGCTTCAATGAGGCCGGGGCAGGAAGCCCCGGAAAACCTGGTGCGCGACATGACGATGCCATTCACCGGAACGCTTCAATGAGGCCGGGGCAGGAAGCCCCGGAAAACGAC
>JANMYG010000108.1:0-3022 GCA_031381865.1 Betaproteobacteria bacterium
ATCGGCGCCATGGTGCTGGGGGACGGCCGGTGGTTCGTGCCGTCGTGGCAGTCGATCGCCGTGATCGCCTGGATCACCGTCATTCCCATGTGCATCGGCAACGTGTGCTGGAACGCGATCGTCTACCTGCTGCCGGCGAACATCGCCGGGCTGTCTTCGGTGATGGTGCCGGTGGTGGCGATGTTCTCGGGTGCGCTGGTCAACGGGGAACCGCTGGGCCTGCTGGAATTGCTGTCGATGGCGATCTGCGTCACCTCGCTGGCGCTGGCACTGGGCGAGCGGACCAAATAACTCGGGAACTTGTCCGCAAACACGCCGGGGACAAGTTCTGGGGCTACGATTGGGCATGCAACTGCCAACCATCATCGTACTGGCGTCTGGCCGAGGCGAACGGTTCATCGCCTCGGGTGGCACGACCCACAAGTTGCAGGCGCTTTTGTCGGGCAAGCCAGTGCTGCAGCGTACGCTGGACGCGGTCCGGGCCAGCGGCCTGCCGTGGCACCTGGAACGAGGCCCGCACGCGGGCATGGGCGACGCCATCGCCGCGGCCGTGCGCGCGACCCCAGGCGCGGGCGGCTGGCTGGTGCTGCCGGGCGACCTGCCGCTGGTGCAGCCGCAGACCCTGCGCGAGCTCGCGCGGGTGTGGCCCGACCAGGACGTGGTGGTGCCGGTCTACCAGGGCCAACGCGGGCATCCGGTGCGCTTCGCGGCCCGTTTTGGCGCCGCCCTGATGGCGCTCGAGGGCGACCGGGGTGCAGGCGCGATCGCGCGCGGCGCCGGCGCTGCCGAGTACGTGGTGCAGGACGCCGGTTGCGTGACCGACATCGATACCCTGCAGGACTTGCAGCGCGCCGCCGCTGTGGTGGAATAACGCCATGCACTTCGTCATCCTCGGAGCCGGCGCCATCGGTTGTTACGTGGGCGGCCGGCTTGCGGCCGGCGGGCGCCACGTCACCCTGGTGGGCCGCCCCAGGACAATCGAGGTACTGGCCCGCGCCGGCCTGACCGTGACCGACCTCGACGGTTTCAAGGTGCACGTGCCGGCGCACCGGCTGGTGTTGGCAACCTCGCTGGCCGGCGTGCCGATGGCGCCCGACAGCGTGGTGCTGCTGTGCGTCAAGGGCGGCGCCACCGAAGCCGCCGCGCTCGAGATCGCCGCCACCTGCGCCGCGCGGACCCCCGTCGTCTCGCTCCAGAACGGGGTCGACAACGTGGCGCGCATCGCGGCCATCGCCACGCAGATGCAGGTGCTGGCCGGTATGGTCGCCTACAACGTGGTGATGCCGGCGCTGGGCCACGTGCACCGGGCATCGGCCGGCAAGCTGCATATGGCCAGCACCCATGTCACGCACGAAATGGCCTTGCTGCTCGGCGCCTGCGGGCTGCCGGTTGCGCTGGCGCGCGACATGCGGCCGTGGCAATGGGGCAAGCTGCTGCTCAATCTCAACAACCCGGTCAACGCCCTGTCCGACCTGCCGCTGCGCGCGCAGTTGATGGACCGCGACTTCCGTCAGGTGCTGGCGGCCCTGCAAATCGAGGCGCTGGCGGTGATGAAACATGCCGGCATCCGGCCGGCCAAGGTCGCCGCCGCGCCGCCGCGGCTGATGCCCTACATCCTGCGGCTGCCGAACTGGTTGTTCACGCGCGTCGCCGGGCCGATGCTGCGCATGGACGAGACCGCCCGCTCCTCCATGTGGGACGACATGCACCAGGGCCGCAGCACCGAGATCGACGACCTATGCGGCGCCGTGGTGCGCCTGGCCGCACAACATGGCACGACCGCCCCGCGTAACGCCGCCATGTGCCGGCTGGTGGCCGAACATCGCAAGGGACGGCGCCTGAGCGGGCCGGATCTGCGCCGGATGGCGCTGCCATGAGGCCTCGCACGACCGGCCCGAACATGGCGGCTGCGCCCGACTACCTGAACCCCGATCTGCCGCCCAACCTGCGCCTGGTCGACATGCCGCTGGTGGATGCCACACCCGAAACACTGCGCGGCTACGGACAACTGGTCGACGACCCGGCGCACTGCAAGGTTGAGATCGTGCGCTGGCCGGCGGCCGGCTGGCGCCCGGTGGACGAGGACACAGGGGACGAAGCCGGCACCACCGAAGGCGTGTTCGTCAGCGACTGGCAGGGCGACATCCTGTACGGCCGCAACGACGCGGTGGGCGGGCATTACATCCTGGCCTACGCGCAATTGCCCGAACACGCCGACGGCAGCCACCGGCGCGACCCGCAACGCATGCTGTTGTGGCATGCCAACTACCACCCCGACGGCGGCCAGTTGTTCTTCCCGTTGCAGCACGAACCGTTCATGGTGCCGCTGGCGCTGCCGGGTGACGACATCACACCGGGCAAGTTCGTGTGTTTTTGTTTCGACGGCTGCCAAGGCCTGTACATCCACCCCAACATCTGGCACGAGGGTGTGTTCGGCGTGTCTGGCACGCAGCGCTTCTTCGACAAACAGGGCGCCGTCCACGCCCGCGTGTCGGTGGACTTTGCGCGCGAGTTCGGCTGTCTGCTGGCGGCGCCGTTGGCGCACCCGGCCTGATCCGGCCTGTAGCCGACCCGAAGGAACGGCACCGGCCGGTCCGGCCTGCCCGAAGGGTCGGGCGGGTGGGCGCAACGGCAGGATCGTCAATCCGCTGCGCCCGACCGGCCTGAACCGGCCCACCGTGGTTACCGGATCAGATCATGACCGGAGTAGTCGAGCTTGAAGTTGCCCTTCGGGCGCGTGCCGTTGATGGCCTGCGTGTTCATCGCGAACTGCAGCACGGAATACGCCACGGCATCGGAGTTGACGTCCAGCGCCGACAGGTTGATGTTGGAGTAGGTATCGCATGCCTGGTGGTAACACGGGTCGTACGGCGCCCCTGCAATCCCGCCCCAGAGCGAGGCTTCGGCCGCCGTCTTGATACCTTCGGCGCCCGTGAACAGGCCACCGGCCGGGATACCCGCCGCTATGAAGGGACCATAGTCCGAGCGTCCGCTGAAGTCGGTACCCTTGAACGGCAGACCG
>JANMYG010000123.1:0-2616 GCA_031381865.1 Betaproteobacteria bacterium
CGAAGAACCAGAGCATGGCCAGCGCGAAGGTGATGCCGCCGGCGACTTCGAACGCCAGCGCATAACTGATCTGGTACCGGCCGGTTTCCGGGTTGTAGACCGAACACAACACGCGCACGCGCTCGACGATGTCGGACAGGCTGGGCTGCGCTGGCAGCGGCTGGTTGCGCAACAACTGGCGCAGCGGCTCGCCGAGCCGCGCGGCGCTGAAGTCCTCCCCATAGACCTGGGCCGCGATGCGCCCCTGGGCGTCGACGATGCTGACCTGCAGCAGGTGGTCGAAACCGGCCTGCGTCGGCTCGAACACAAAACCGAAATCGCGCGTCAGCTCGCCCACGATCGCCGCGTGCGGGCTCAGGAAGCGCCAGTTCGGGTGGCCGATGTGCTGCTGCGCCGCGAACGCCTTCATGGCCTGGGGCGAATCGGCAGGCTGGTTGAAGCCGATGCTGACCAGGTTGAACTGGTTCACATCGAAGCCGCCGCGCATCGCCTGCACGGCCTCGAGCAGGGCGCGGGTGCTGGTCGGGCAGACCTGGAAACAGCCGGTGTAGACGAAGCTCACCAGCAGCGGCTTGCCGCGGTAACTCGACAGGCGCACCGGCCGCCCCTCGACGTCCAGCAGCGTGTGGTCGCCTATCGGCTTGCCGATCACCGACTGGCTGGCACGCAAGGCCGCCGTGGCATCGAGCGCCCCCCCGATGGCGCCGGTGCCATCGCCATACGCCGGTCCTGCCAGGGCGAACACCAGCACCGCCAACAGCGCCGGCAGTGTGCTTGCGCGCGACCCTGCGGCAGGCATGGCCCGTCAGCGCAACACCGCGTCGAGGCTCGCCGCGCAGAGCACCAGGCTGAGTTGCACCAGCGAGGCGAAGAACGCGCCCATGGCGGTCTTGCGCCCCGGCGCCAGCGCCAGCGCCCATGCCTTGCGCAGGAACACCGCTCCGCCGGCCAGCGCGCCGGCGAGATAGACCGGCCCGGCGCCAAACAACGCCGGCAGCAGCGACACCAGCACCAGCACCAGCGTGCTCCAGAACACGATGCGCGCGGCGCGCGCGGTCCCCACCACGACCGGCAACATCGGCACGCCGGCGGCGGCATAGTCGGCCTGGTTGGCGATCGCCAGGCTCCAGAAGTGCGGCGGTGTCCACAGGAACAGCACCAATGCCAGCAGCAACGGCAGGGCGCCGGGAGAAGGGTCGACCGCGGCGGCGCCCGCCAGCACCGCGAAACTGCCAGCCAGGCCGCCAACGACGATGTTGAGCCAGGTCCGCCGCTTGAGCCACACCGTATACACGACCGCGTAGAAAAACGCCCCCAGGAACACATACAGCGCCGCCATCGCGTTGAGCGCCCACCAGGCGCTGGCCACCGAAGCGCCCAGCAACACCGCGATCAGCGCCAGCCACGCGGGCGTGCGCGGCAGTGCGCCGGTGACGAAGGCGCGCCCGCGGGTGCGCGCCATCAGACGGTCGGTGTCGGCTTCCACATACTGGTTGAACGCCCCGGCGCTGGCCGAAGAAACAAACACCGACAGCGCCAGCACCAGCAGCTGCACCAGGCCCGGCGCCGGCCCGGGCGTGACGGCAAAACCGACCAGCGCGGTGAGCATGATCATCAGGCCGATGCGCAACTTGAACAGCCCCAGCACCTCGCGCACGAAGCTGGCCGGCGCACCGACCGGGAGCGACAGGGTGTGGTTCATCGGGTCCGCCTTTCAGGTGGGGCTGCGGCTGGGCGGGTGCACAGGGTTCAGCGCGGGTTGAACCAGGGCCTAACTCAAGCCCCAGACCTGCGACAGGTACTTCCAGTTGATGAAGTAATACAACACGAATGCGGCCAGGAACACCATCGCCAGCGCGAAGGTGCCGGGGGCCGCGAATCCGGCCGAGCCGTAGTTCTGCACCGCCACCCCGACCGGTGTCGGCGGGATCGGCGTGAAACGCGGGCTGACCGCGCCGGTGTCGAGCTTCTTGCCCCACAACAGCGAACCGACCGTGATGTAGATGTACAACGCACCGCCGACGATGGCCGCCACGCCGGCGATACCCACCAGGCCCATCATCAGGTACGCCGCGCCCGGCCATTCATAGGCCTGTGCCGCGCCGCTGAAGGCCATGTCCCAATGCCGGCGCGACACACCCAGCGTGCCCGCGCCCATCATCACCAGGCAGAAGAAATACATCGACAGGCCGAACAGGTAGGGCTGTAGCTTCGCCAGGCCGGGGTTGATCATCTCGCGCCGGAACAACACCGGGATCAGGAAGTAGGTCAGCGCCATGAACGACAGCGTGGTGCCCACCACCACGGTCGCGTGGAAGTGGCCGGGCACGTAGATCGTGTTGTGGATGATCATGTTGAGCTGCTCGGTGCCCATCATCACGCCCGAGATGCCGCCCAGGAAACCGAAGCCGATCAGCGAGATGAACATGCCCGAGAACACCGGGTTGCCCCAGGGCGCCTTGCGCAGCCATTCGAACAGGCCCTTGTTGTAGCCCTTGGCGCGCTGCGCCACCTCCATCGCGCCCGGGATCGTGAGGCCGTGGATCATCGAGGCGAGCACCGCGAAGTACATGAAGTAGCTGGTGTTGACCACCTTCCAGCCGGTGCTCAGGCCCG